>DATDGE010000111.1:0-3155 GCA_036522255.1 Nitrososphaerales archaeon
TGAAGGCGCTGGAGGCCAAGAGGAAAGAGCTGGCCGAAAACAGGCCCGCGTTCATCAGGCAGGAGAGCTGGCGTTACGTCAGAATCCACCCTCCGTGGAGGAAGCCCAAGGGGGTCGACAACAAAGTCAGACGGCAGGACAAGGGCTGGCCTGCCCTTGTGAGGATTGGCTACAGGGGCCCCGTAGAAGCAAGAGGGCTCCACCCCAGTGGGCATTTCGAGGTACTGGTTCAAAGGGTGTCTGACCTCGACCGCCTGGTTCCCGGAAGAGACGTGGCCAGGATAGGTGGGACTGTTGGCGCGAAGAAGAGGGAAGCCATCCTCCGGAGGGCTACGGAACTTGGTCTACGGGTGTTGAATCCTACGGGGTTGAGGATAATTGAGTCTAAAGAGTAAGCGACGTCTTGCGGCATCAGTCCTGGGCGTCGGTTTGGACAGGATCATCTTTGACGACGAATACTCCGACCTCATCCAGGACGCCATAACGCGAAGCACTATCAGAGGCCTGGTCGGCTTTGGTGCAATCAAAGTCGCCCCGAAGAAGGGGGTTTCCCGTGGAAGATTCAGGGAGCGGTCCAGAAAACTCAAGCGCGGCAGAGGTGCGGGTTCGACGGAAGGCGCCGCCTTCGCGCGAAACCCGAGGAAAGACATGTGGATGGCGAAGGTACGTGCCCTTAGGTGGAGACTCAAAGTGGCAAAGGAAAGGGAGGAAATCAGCCAGGGTGCCTACAAGAAGCTCTACAAGCAGGTCAAGGGAGGGCAAGTCAGAGGAGTGAAGCACCTCCTCGATCTGATGAAGGAGGCGAAGAAGTGATGTCCCCCTACGTCCCTCTCCTGAAGAGAAGACGCGAAGGGATAACCGACTACAGGGCAAGAAAGAGGGCAATCACCTCCTCGAGGCCTCTCCTCGTCGTTCGGGTCTCGAACAAGAACGTCTCCTCCCAATTCGTGAAGCCGACCGTCAGGGGGGACGTCGTCCTGTCCGCGGCTCACTCGAAGGAGCTTTCGAAGATGGGATGGAAGGGTTCTCCGAAGTCGACGCCGGCCTGTTACCTACTCGGGCTCCTCGCCGGCAAGAAGGCGCTCTCCTCTGGGGTCAAAGAGGCCGTCGTCTATAATGGTCTGGTTCCATTCATCAAGGGTTCTAGGATAGCGGCATTCCTCAAAGGTGTGATCGACGCCGGGGTCCTCGTGCCTGTGGGCGAGGAGGCCTTCCCGAGCGAGGAGAGGCTGACAGGCAAGTCCATCGCGGAGTACGCCGCTCGACTCTCCTCCGAAGACAAAGGAGCCTACGAACGAAGTTACTCGGCCCTCCTCAAAGGGGGTTTCAAGCCCGAGGAATACCCGACGCAGTTCGAGAAGCTGAAGTCGGCCATAACAGGGGCAAACCGTTGATGTCATCCTATGGCAGGCGAGACCGCCAGGAGGAGGAACAGGTCTGGGTACCACGGACCAAATTGGGGACGCTTGTCAACGAAGGGAAGATAACCTCCCTGGATGAAATATTCAGAAGTGGGCAGAGGGTCAGAGAAGCGGAAATCGTCAAAAAGCTTCTCCCAGACCTTCGAAACGAAGTGGTAGGCGTCAGCGTGGTCCAGAAACAGACCGACGCCGGGGAGCTCACGAGATTCATGGCCGTCGTGGCCGTCGGCAACGGAGCAGGTTGGTTCGGTGTCGGCAAAGGGAAGGCCATGCAGACCAGAGAAGCCATCGAGAAGGCGACGAGTGCAGCGTTGCTGAACATCATACCTGTCAAGCTCGGATGCGGTTCCTGGGAGTGCCGAGACGGCAGGCCCCATTCCGTCCCTTACAAGATCAGAGGCAAAGCGGGAAGCGTTACAGTCGAAATCATCCCCGCGCCGAGAGCACTGGGCTTGGTCGCGGGACCGGCCCTGAAGAGTCTTCTTCAGCTCGCCGGGGTGAAAGACGCCTGGGTCAGGACCTTCGGATCCACAAACACTATGTCTTCGCTGGCTAACGCTGTCTATGATGCCTTCAGGATGTCCCACGGGCTCAACGTATAGGTGAATGGATGATGGGTCTAATTCTGGTTGTGAACTTGCACGGAGTCATCAATTCTTCGGCTCCTGTTAGGAAGGCCCTGACCGAACTCTGGGTGGCCAGGAAATTCTCGGCCTCTGTCGTGACAGACGACGCCCCCACCGTTGGGATGCTGAAGCTTTGCAAGGATTACATCGCCTGGGCTCCCGTCAAGGAAGACCTGCTCGCAGACCTCCTGAAGAATCGAGGCATGGTCAGTTCGACGAAGAACCTCGACCAAGCGGCGTTGAAGGAGCTAGGGTACAAGAAGCACGAAGACCTGGCAGCCAAGATGGTGAAGGACCAGGTCAGGCTCTCCGCAGTCGGCGGAGTCCTCCCCTATTTCAGACTGGCACCTCCGAGGGGAGGGTTCAAGCGCTCAATGCGACGACAATTCTCCGAAAGAGGGCTGCTTGGGAGCAACCCGAACCTCGGGGACATAGTAAGGAGGATGGTCTAGATTGCCAACAAGGCTCCGCAAGGCAAGGAGGTATAGGGGAATGAGGACCCACGGTTACGGCCAGATAGGGCAGCACAGACACTCGGGAAGCAGGGGGGGGCATGGCAACGCCGGACTTCACAAGCACAAATGGAGCTGGACGATCCTCAACGACCCCGACCATTTCGGCCGAGACCCGTTCAGGCCGCCCAGTTACTATGTCCATCCCGCCACATGGGTCAACGTCGGCGACTTGGACGGTTTGTCGAAGGGTAACAAGGCCCTCGACCTGACTTCGATGGGGGTCGAAAAACTCCTCGGATCAGGGGAGGTCGGAGGCGCCTACCAGGTGAAGGTAGCTTCATTCACGAAGAATGCTCAGGCTAAAATAGAGGCGGCAGGCGGAAAGATACTGGTCAAGGAGTAAGTCTCCAGCCCTTGGCTTCGATGCGCGAATTCATGAAGAGCGTAGGGACGATACTCCCTGAGATCCCGAAGCCTGAGAAAAAGCCCACCCTCAGCGAACGCTTCGTCTGGACCGGATTCGCCCTCATCGCCTACCTGATCATGGCGACAACACCGCTCTACGGGTTCGGAGGGCCTGGCCACCAACAGGACCAGCTCGCGTTCCTGAGAGTCGTCTTCGCATCGACTCAGGGGACGCTGATGGAGCTGGG
>DATDGE010000112.1:0-2411 GCA_036522255.1 Nitrososphaerales archaeon
AAAGGCGAAAGCTTGTCGTTGAGTTCCTCTATCTCCTTCCACTGCCTTTGGAATCTCTCCTCCGTGAGCCCGTTCGCTACCCTCACCGACTGGGAGTGGTCTGTGATGGCGATGTACTCGTATCCTCTCTTCTTCGCCCCCTCCGCCATATCCTCGAGGCTCGCCGACCCGTCGCTCCAGGTCGTGTGCATCTGGATGTCTCCCCTTAGCTCGTCGAACTGCACCAGCTTGGGGAGCTTCCCCTCCAGGGACGCTTGTATCTCACCTCTGTTTTCTCTTAGCTCCGGCGGTACGTATTTCATTCCGAGCTTCCCATACACCTCCTCTTCGGTCCTCCCCGCCAGCCTCTTCCCTCGCTTGTCGAAGAGCCCGTATTCGTTCAGCTTCCAGCCCTTGTCCATGGCCAGGCTCCGCAGCGCAATATTGTGGTCCTTTGACCCCGTGAAATAGACCAGGGCCGCGCCATACTCATTCTTGCCGAAGAGTCTGATGTCCACCTGAACCCCTTCCTCCAGCTTCACGCTCGTCCTCCTTGGACCGCTTTCCAAGACCTGCGCTACTCCGGGGCAACCCTTGATGGCGTCGATGATTTTGCGGTCCGTGGACAGCAGGTCAAGGTCTCCAACCGTGCTCTTCCCTCTCCTGAGGCTCCCTGCCATCCCGACCTTGATCCCCAACGCTCCGAAGTATGACGACATCTTCTGGAACACCCCTTCGGCCTCGGGGAGGAGCATCCTGTTCTCGAAGCTCTGCAGTTTCTCGATGCCGACGAGGAAGGCTTGCCTGATGGTAGGACCGAACTCGCTGTCGAGCCTCCCGCTTTGCAGGGCCTTCTTCAGCTCCTCGACGCTCGTTATCCCCAGGTCATGAGAAAGCCTGTAGGCAGTCCTCGGGCCCACCCCCTGCACCTTCATCAGGAGAGGCACCCCGGGCGGCGTCTTCTCCTTCAGCCTTTCCAGGAGCTGGAGCTTCCCGGTGCCAAGGTACTCGTCGATCTTCTTCGCGATCCCCTCCCCGACATACTTGATGTCCTGGAGCCTCTTCTCCCTCCAGAAATTCTCGATGTCCTCATCCATGTTCCGGATGGTTGTAGCGGCGCGGCGGTAGGCAATCACCTTGAACCTGTCTTCCCCGTTGGCCTCCACAAGTTCAGCGAGCCTGTCGAGGCGCTCGGCGACCTCGGCGTTCTTCAACTTGACATCTTAGGCGACAAGAGTTTTAAAAGCAGTCGAAAGCGGCGTCCTCACGTTGCCAGTTTATCAGAAGGCCTTCGTTCTCCTCAAGGTCTCCCCCGGACACGAAAAGGAAGTGGTCGAGGACCTCTTGAAGATCGACGAAGTCAGAGAAGTACACGTGGTTCCTGGAGAGTGGGACATCCTCGCCGTGGTCAGCTCCCAGAAGGAAATAGTCGTCCCCAGTGACGAGAAGGTCTACCGCCTGGTGATGAACAAGATCGAGAAGATCAACCACGTCCAGGACACGAACACCATGGTGTCCCAATTCTCAAGGACGAAGTAGGCTACTTCCACCAGCCGTATTCTTTCGGAGTGTTCGTGATTGCCACGCCTTTCTTGCCTTCTATCAGGACGTCGTCTTCAATCCTCACCCCGAGCTTGCCCCTCATATACACTCCTGGCTCCACGGTGAAGCACATGTTGGGTCCAAGCTTCTCCTTGCCTCCCTCGACTATGTAGGGCGCTTCGTGGACCTCGAGCCCGAGGCCATGCCCCGTCCTGTGAATGAAATACTTGCCCATCCCGGCCTGCTTAAGCACTCCCCTTGCCGCCCCGTCGACGCTCCCTACCCGGACTCCCCCGGCCGACTTCTGGATGCCACTTATCTCAGCCTCCAGGACTTTTGCATATACTCTCTCCATCTCCGCAGAAGAGCCGATGCTAAAGGTCCTGGTGACGTCCGCATAGTATCCCCCATACGTCGACCCGATGTCGATGACAACGCTCTCCCCTCTCCCTATCTTCCTCGACGAAGGCAGACTGTGGGGGTCTGCGGCTCTCGGTCCCGACTGGACGAGCATGTCGTCCACCTTTGTCGCCCCCTCCGAGTAAATAACCTCAGTCGCTGCCTTTGCCATCTCCGCTTCAGTAAGGCCCTCCTTCAGCAGGCCCGGAAACTTCTCGAAGGACCTGCTTAGAATGCTCGCTGACTTCCTGAGGAGCCCGACTTCCGTCTCGTCCTTGGCCTCCCTGAGCCCCTGCAAGACAGGCTCAGCATTTCTGAGCTTGGGTGATGCGCGCTTCAACAGTTTTTCCAAGAAGAGAAAAGGAGCCCTCCCCTCCACTCCCCACTTCCCTTTCACATCCGCGCCCTTGACCGCCTTGCCCAGGGCGCCCCCGGGCCCTTCTGAGTCCGTCCAGGTGTGGACCTTCATCGACAGATGACCCTCCCTATAC
>DATDGE010000113.1:0-3615 GCA_036522255.1 Nitrososphaerales archaeon
CCTTCTCGAACACGCCTACGAACGCGGCCCAGTCCTGGTCGTGAATTGCCTTGAAAATGGGCTGGAGGTATTCCTTGTCGAATGTGTTCAGATCCTCCGCGAATTTGGGCCTCGTCATCTTCGCGACTTTGAAAGCCGTCCTGACCATGTTCAGCTCATATGCGGCCAACTTCCAGTTCCCTCCCTTCGCCGCGTAGTAGGTTCTGGTGTACCTTTCTCCCACGTCTTTCATGATGGCGCCCATCCCAGGCTGAATCTCTGACAGCTGGTCTATGGTCATCTCTCCGTGTGGGGTCTTCGCCTATATGTCGCTCATGCCCAGACCCTCCCTAGGGGCTCCTAATCAAGAGACCCGAGATTTCTTCAGCGAGGAGGGCGAATCGGAGGAAGAGGGTCGCGCGGACCCCCGGGCTGTGGGAAGTAGGGTTCCCTGAGAACCGATGCCCGAAGGCGGAGGAACACCTACTCCTCCGCTTCCTTGGGCGTTATCTTCAGCTCGGTGACCTTTTCGGCCCTCAACACTCGCAGGCTGACGGCCTTCCCGACCACCTCGCTGGACAGCGCCTTGTGCAGCTCGTATTCATCTGTAGCCTGGGCATCCCCAAGCTTCAGGATGATGTCCCCGATGAGGATGCCTGCATTCCTTGCGGGGGACCCTGCTTCGACGGACCTAACCAGGAGGCCCTCCTCCTGTCCGATGTCCGGCGACTTGGAGAGTTCCTCGGGGATTTCTATGGGCTCCACTACCACTCCAAGGTACCCTTTCTTCACCTTGCCGTCCTTGGACAGCTTCTCGACCGTCTCCTTCACGGAATCGACAGAGATGGCCACGCCTCTCCCGGAGAAATAAGCCACGTTCATCCCGAGCAGCCTTCCTCCAGCGTCGACGAGGGGTCCACCAGAGTAGCCTGGGTTTAGCTTAGCATCTGACACGACTGCGTCCTCGATCATGATGCCCCAGAACCCTCTCATGCTCCTTCTGTTGCTTGTTATGATTCCGGATGTGGCCGAAGGCTTCTTGCCGAAAGCGTTGGCCAGGGCCAGGACGAACTGCCCAACCTTGAGTTCCTTGGCGCTGCCTGCTTTGACAGGCGAGAGGTCATTGGCTTCGACCTTCAGCAAGGCAACATCAGTGTACATGTCCCTGCCAAGGATCTTTGCTTCGAACTCCCGTCCATCACTCAAAGTCACTTGAGGAGCTGCCGAGTGTCCGATTACGTGGTTGGCCGTAAGTATCAGGCCCTCCTTCGACCAGACGATTCCAGTTCCGTTCCTCCTTCCTGAGTTGACGTTCACCACTGAAGGTGCTACGTTATCTGCCAGCTCGGTCACAGCGTTTGAAAAAGACTGTAAGAGCTGCATTCCCTCTGTTCCTGTCATTTTGACACAATCACCTGCCATCAGCAAGAAACGGCAGCTACTTGTTGAGCAGGTTCGGTCCTAATCTACTCACATCGCATAAGGCTTGAAGTACCCTATGTGCATCATCATGACCCTGCTTCCAGGTCTTCCGCTTGAATAGAGCCTCGAAATCCTTCCCATGAGTTGATGGGCCGCCCGCACAGCCTTCGGGAGGTCGGCCTCCTTTGCCACTCTGGCCTCGATGTCGAGCTGGCCCGAGGCGAACCTAGCATCCACCACAGCCGACCCATCTTCCGTGACCCACTTCATGACCACCCCTTCTTCGCTCTCAGCCATTCCGACCCATCTGATTGTATCGAACCACCTTCCCTTCAGTGCGGAGATGACGACCCCCGCGCTCGCCCCATGGGGCAGGAATGTGTGAAGAATCGGGACCCTCTTGTCTCCTCCGTATGCTGGCCTCAGCCCGAAAGTGACCTTCGCCTTGTCTGTGACGCTGTACCCTTCGGGAGACTTCACTACGATCCCGACCTCCTCCATTCTTTCCAGCGTTCTGGATAGGGTCTCGGGGTGAACGCCAGTAATTCTCCTCAGCCCATCGAATGTGAACATCGAAAGCCCTTCTTCGCCAATCGCTTTGAAAACTTCCTCATCTCTCGGGCTCATGGCGACAGCCGTGTCTTCGTCGTCAAGCGGAACATCGCGCTCCTTCAAACGAATCAGAATTATTCAATTGTCGCTCCTTTAAAAAACTCGCGGGCCTAAATCTTCAATAAACACGGCTTCAGCACGGGGACGTCGAATTTGTCCACCGAAAGGCCGACCGCGGCCTACGTCCTGTCCCTCATCGGCGGAATCTTCGTAATCATCGGGGGGCTGGTGGTGTCTGTTATTGGAGCAGCGCTAACCTTCTTCCTTGGCGGTGTAGGGGGCGTCATAGGCCTGCTCGGAATTGTCTGGGGTGTTCTGATCATTATTTTCGCGGTCCGGTTGAACTCGAATCCAGACAGCCATGTTGCTTCAGGCGTCCTAATCATAATCTTCTCAGTCCTTAGCTGGGCCGGGTCGTTCGGGGGCTTCTTCATAGGATTCCTGTTAGGCCTCATCGGAGGGATACTGGCGATCACGTGGAGCCCAACCCATCAGGCTCCAACGCAAGCCCAACCAATGGCGCCTGCCTCAATGGCCGGACCAGGGACCCCGGCAACCGCGGCCGCTCCCGCCCCTCCTCCTGCTACTCAATCGAGTTCAAAGTACTGCGCGAATTGCGGAACACAGATGGCTGCATTCGCCATGTATTGTCCAAAGTGCGGCGCAAGGCAATCTTAGCCTTCATTGCGTCGCTTGCTGAACACCAGGGTCCTTCCCGACTTCTCCATTTCCGCCTTCCCAAGCGCTGTCAACACATATAGCGCCACCAGCAGGTCGAACCTTTTTGCGACCTTCTCGCCGGACCCGAAGACCACCTCCAATCGTTTGTCCTTCATCAATGAACCCGACGTGACACCATCACTGGTCAACATCTTACCCAACGCCTCCACCTTCTCGGCCTGAACGAATGTCATGTGGAACGATGATGACCCCCTGTTGCTCGGGCTGAAGACGACGAAGTCTCCCCCCGCCGACCTGAAGACCTGATACTCCTGCCTCACCGCCTGCACAATTCCAACTTCGACGAGGGCCCTGAAGAGGTCCGAGACATCCCGATCCATCATGACGTCGATTCCTCAGTCGGGATTTATGCTCTCCCCTATATTGTAGAAATATCCATCCGGCGAGCGTCATTCAGATTGGTTCAACCCTCCCGTCCGGTGATTATCGCGGTGGCGGTAAGCGTCGTGTTAGTCGCCGTCTACGCATTCTATGTGGCGACTAGCGGCCCGGGCCCGTTTACAGGCTCAGTCCCCTCGTCCTTTACGGTCAACGGCCGGATCTATTCGATCACCTACACTGCAACGAACCAGGCTGAGTGGCAACGGGGACTGATGAACAAGCCTGTGACCAATACAACGACCATGCTCTTCGCATTCCCCTACTTCAGCCACTGGCAGTTCTGGATGTTCGACACTCCCACGAGCCTCGACATGATTTGGGTGAACTCTACGGGCAGCTCAGGCAGGGTGGTCTACGTGGTCGCTTCCGCCCCGCCCTGCATGACAGGCGACAGCAGCACCTGCGCGAGGTACACCCCTGTCTCAGAGGCGAACTACGTCATCGAAGCGAAGGCAGGCTTCGCGGGGGCCAACAACATCA
>DATDGE010000114.1:0-3486 GCA_036522255.1 Nitrososphaerales archaeon
CCGGTGGTAGTAAACCAGAAAAAACGGTCGTTGGGCCTTATGTCATTATGGAGCGACAGCTCCTTCAGAAACTCGACCAGAATCCCTCCGTGGCCCTGAACTATCGGCTTGGGCAAACCTGTCGTCCCTGATGAGTACAGGATCCAAAGTGGATGGTCGAACGGTAGGAATTCAAACTCCAGGGCCTCCTTGCCGGCGACTGCGTCCCCCCAGGCGAGCTCGCCCGCAACGACGCCACCCTTCGCTTTCGAAGGGACCCTTATGACCCGTTTCAGGCCTGGCAAAGATGCTGCCATCGACGCGACCTCCTCGGTTCGGTCGAACCATTTTCCCCCGTAACTGTATCCGTCCGCGGCAACCAAGACCTTGGGCCGGATTTGGCTGAACCTGTCTAAGACAGCCGGGGCCCCGAAGTCAGGCGAGCAGCAGGACCAGATCGCCCCGATGGATGCGCACGCGAGGAACGCAACGACGGCCTCCTGCGAATTTGGAAGGAAGGCGGCGACCCTGTCCCCGACTCCGACCCCCAATCCTCTGAGTTTCGCTGCCAATGAGCCTGTTTTCTTCTCGAGTTCCTGCCAACTCATGACTTTCTCACCTTTCCTCTCGGACCTGGAGACCAGGGCGGCGCCCTCCCCTTTCCTCCGGAAGACCTGCTCGGCGAAGTTGAGCTCTGACCCCTGGAACCACCGCGCCCCTGGCATCTTCCTTTTGCTGAGGACAGGGTAGTCAGCGTCGGCCACGTCGAAATACTTCCAGACTGAACCCCAGAAGCCCTCCAGGTCGTCCACCGACCAGTTCCAGATTTCGCCGTAGTCGGCAAACTCATGGCCGCGCGACTTCAGCCACTTTGTGAACGCCGCGATGTTCGTCTTCCTTGCAAAGGCTGGGTCGGGTTCCCAAAGCAACTTCCCGGCCGGCATTGTCGGCGCGCGAGCCCATCCGGTGGATATAAGGAGAAATCCTTCGGTCCTTTCGATGGACTCTATGTTATGGGCCGGATCACGAAGATCGTCAAGTCCCAAATGAAATGGCTTGTGAAGCTGGCCTGGAATCCTCTTCCGAAGTAATAGGTCAGTCCCCAGACAAGGTCGGCGACGAAGGTCGTTGCCACCCAAATCAGGTTGAATGTCGCGAGGTGTATCATGGCGTCGAAGAGGGCTATGGTTGGGGCTGCGGCCACACCCATCTTCGGCTGGAGCTGTTTCTGGAGCACTCCTCGAAAGAACGACTCATATCCTGCTGCGTCGAAGAGGAGAACTCCCACCTGCACGGTGGGTGGGTTGGAAGGGGAAGCGATCAGCGAATAAATCGAACTTTCTGATGCAGCGCTGTACCCTGGTATCAGCGCTTTCAAAGCGAGCGCTCCAGAGAAGAATATGAGATACAGAAGGCCCGCGGACAACAATCCTGCTCCCAGGGCGACGAGTTTCAGTTTAGGTCGGGTTCGTGGAGGCCCCACCAGAACACTCGCGGCCACCATGCAACTTGTCGAAAAGAAAGTCGCGGCCACGAAGTAGCCCCTTGGGATCGAAAAGAGGATCAACATCGAACTGACGACGACCGCCAGACCAGCCAGTAGTACGGTGCGACCGGCCAACTAATCCAAGGCGCGGGCGCTTCACCATAAAGGCCTATGGCGACATAGTTGGCCTGAGAGAAGTGTGCCTCCGACCCATACCCCGAAAATCATTGCAGTGCACGATTAATATCGGTCCGCTCCACAGTGGCGGCCGATGGACGCAAAGACAGTCTTCCTTTCTACCAGGCCATGGTCATTCACAATGACCTTCTCTTCGGTGACCTTGGGGACCCTGACGGCTGCGCTGGCGGGGCACTTCAACGTGATTCTTTACACGCTTACTCTTGCGGGCATGGTCGCGTTTCATGCTGCGACCAATATCCTCAACGATTTCTTCGATGTCAGGCACGGAGTGGACAAAGTAGGAGCTCCCACCACCAAGTACAGGTTGCATCCTGCCGCCTTCGGTCAGACCCCGCTTTCCTCGATCCTGGGGCTTTCAATCGCCCTTTATGGCGTAACCATAGTCGCCGGCCTGTACCTTGCCTTCGTCAGCAACCTACTGATCCTCGCGGTAACCGGTATCGGGATAATCGGGAGCGTGTTTTACACCGCAGACCCGCTTGTCCTCAAGGCCCGAGGCCTGGGAGAGTTCACAGTATTCTCGATGTGGGGGCTGCTTATCCCGCTGGGTTCGTACATCGTTCAGACTGGGACCTATTCACTGTCTCCTGCCGTCGCTGCTCTCCCGATCGGGCTATTGGTCGCGGAGGTCCTGTTGGCGAACAACATCAGAGACATCGAATACGACGGCTCCGTCGGGACAAGAACCCTCGCCGTCGCCATCGGCGCCAAGAGGGCGGAGAAGGTCTACGCCTGGATCCTCGGGGCGGTCTATCTACTTGTCGTCGCAGGAATCCTAGGACGCCTTCTCCCGATCTGGTCTTTGCTTGTCTTCCTTACTTTGCCCGAGGCGTTCAACCTGAGCAAGATGTTCCGAGGCGAGGTACCGGACAATGCGGACCCCAGGACTGCTGCCCTGGCCCTTCGGTTTTCTCTCCTCTACATGGGTTCGTTGGTCCTCGCCATCCTTGTTCCAGTGACCGTTCCTTTCTGACCTAGTCTATCGACGGCTCTCAGGTGTTTCGCATCGGAGCCAGTTCGTCGATGGCATAGGGTACGTTTCCTATGGGCATTATAATCGGGAGTGTCACCCCTGCATTCTCGTACTCCTTCAACCGCGCCGCCGCATGGTCGCCGTCTCCCGTTATCGTGAGCGCTTCGATTGCCTGCTCAGGAACGAGCCTCTTCGCCTCAGGGACGTCCCCTTTCTTCCAAGCATCCTTGAGAGGCTTTAGGTCGTCAGCCGTGACGCCGTATGGAGCGAGCACTTCCGGACGCACTACTTCTGACAATTGATAGACGAAGAAGTAGTAATCCCTTACAGCCTCCCTCGCCTTCTGAGGGTCTGCGTCCAACGACGTCAGCATGTAGGACGCCCTTTCAACCTGTCTACCGCTCGCCTTCTCCCCCGCCTGGACGTTCCCGACCATCTTTTCCGTCCCCCAGGCTGTGTTGAGGGCCGGCGATAGGATAACCCCATCCGCGACTGTAGCAGCGAAAGCTTGGGTCTTCGGGGAAAGGGAGGCAATGAATATTGGGACTCCGCCTGTTTTGAATCCAAGAGTCAAGTCGTGCACGTGGAAGAACTCACCGTCAAACTGCACCTTCCCTCCTTCCCACACCATCTTCACGACCTGCACATACTCCCTTATGCGCCGAAGCGGCCTCGTCTTTTCCACAGGAAAAATCTGGTGCCCTATCAGGGGTATGGTTGGGAAGCTCCCTAGTCCGAGCCCCAGGGTCACCCTCCCCCCAGACAGCTCCGACAATGTCGCAAACGTCGTCGCGGCTGTCACGGGATGCCTCGTGAATGTGTTGATTATCCCTGAACCGAGCCTGAT
>DATDGE010000115.1:0-1756 GCA_036522255.1 Nitrososphaerales archaeon
CTGAAGGAGAAGGGAGTCAGGAGCCTGATACTCACGTCACCCGAATTGCCTTCGAGCACTGCAGACAAGTTTGCGAGGTATGCGGAAATCAGGACAAGGAAGACCATGTACGGCGGGGGTTTGATATCGGACTCGCGGGAGGTGGTCCTGCTTCTCGGAGGAGGGGAGCAGGGGACTCTCCCCCTCGCAATCTGGGCGTCCCATCATGGGCTGGCGAGCTTCGCAAAGGACTACTTCGAGTTCCTGTGGGACTCCCCGGGGACATCAAAGCTTTGAAACCCGCCCGGGCGCCGGAGGTCAGGGACGAGGCTGCTGTAATCAAAGGTCTGGGGGCCGAGGCCGGGCTCTCTCAGGAAGAGGCGACGCTTTACATCAAGCTGTTGAGAGCAGGCCAGATTCCATTGGCCGAGACGGGACCTACATCGAAACTTTTGGACAAAGGTATGGCGATAATCTCAGGGGACGGGAAGCGGGTGATTCCGGTCCACCCGCGGCTGGGGATTGCAAACCACTACAGGGTTTGGAGGGAGGTCATGGTCAGGGAGATCAACGACAAGAGGATGCGGACCGACAAGCTGATCCTCGAGCTGATTCCTGTATATGAGGCCGCAATGGAGAAAAAGACCACGGGCGGGGGCGGTTGAGGAAGAATGGCCGATTCTGGGCATGAACACGAGATTGTTTTCATGGGGATGGTCAATGTGAACAGGGACAATTATCTTCAGGGCACTGTGGACGTGTGGCGGTGCAGGGGTTGCAAGAGGCTCTTCTGCGACGATAAGAGGTATGGCGAACCCCTAAAGGCCAGCGTCGGCTTCGAGTCGATCCCGGACGATGAGCAGTGGGCGGTGCTTACGTGCACAACGCTGAAGGAAGTCTACATGAACAGTCTCGGAGTGAAGCCTGGGAAGAAGGTCACCCACGCGTGCAGAAGCGGCGACGTCCACGAGTTCGTGGTTGGAGAGGACTTCTCGCTGTCGCCACGCGTGGCGAACCCTATCCATCGGCTATACCTCGTCAAAGACAACGTCAACAAAAATATCGAAGCTGGCTATTACAAACTGACCTTGGCGAAATGACATCCGGCATCAGAAGGGCGGCCGGTGGGCTGTCAATTCTTGAATCAGTGTGGTTGGTCTACACACAATTCGTCGCCGCGCCACCAGTTTGTTCCTTGAATCTCTGCGGGTCACAATTCAACCCAGGATATCCCCCAGCTCTGATAGGCTTGGCAGTTATCCTCCTTGTGGACGGACTTATTGGGATCTGGGGTACTTGGGTCGCCTATCCTGCTGGAGCGCTGCTCTCGGCGGTCTTGCTCTTTGCTATGGGTTATTCCGCGTGGATTCAGAGTAGCTACTCGTACCTCGTTGAGCAGTACTACCAAGATCTAATCGGCGTTGCTCTGGCTGCCATCGGACTTCTAGTGAACCTAGTTGCCTGGAGGGCCAAGTACGCACTCTCAGAACAGGCCAACCCTATGAATTTGCCAGTCTTTGGCTAGACGCGGAAGTTGGAGAGCTGTTTCTTTTCCAATAGCCTTCCCACGTTTTCCCGGAGGGAAGAGAGGTCGATACCTGCATAATTGGGTGAACCGAACTCGAGTTGCTTCGCCCCCCTGCGGAGGACGCTCAGAGCTACCTCCTCCTCTCCCTTTTGGTGATGTACGAAGGCGGCACAGACCAGGATAATTCCCTGGAGAAGGCGCTTTTCGTCTCCATGCTTGATTCTCCAAACGCTTTCTAAAACCTCATGG
>DATDGE010000116.1:0-1620 GCA_036522255.1 Nitrososphaerales archaeon
CCTTCTCCTCTGTCAGGCTTCTGAACGGTACCGGCCCGTAGTCATGTCCCGGGTACATCACAGTCTGCCCCGGGAGACTGAGGATGACTTCGTGCAGGCTTGTGTACATGGCCCCGGCCCTTACCCTATCGAACTTCCCGATCGTTCCGACGAAGAGGGTATCCCCGGTGAAGACCTCCCGACCATCGTACAGGCAGATGCTGTCCTCGGTGTGCCCTGGAGTATGCATGACGCGCACCTTGCTGTCGCCGAGCCCCAACTCTTCCCCGTCTGTGACCCGCTGGTCGCAATCGATTGGAGAGCTGTCATGGGCGATAACCTTGGCGCCCAGCTGGTCGGCCAGCTTCCTCAACGTCGTCACGTGGTCGAAGTGATCGTGACTCGCGACCGTGAACTTCACCCTCGCTCTCGTTAGGCGAACCGCTTCTTCAATCGGTTCGGTTTCCCATCCGGAGTCGATGACCATCGCCTCTCTGCTCTCCTCATCGACGACCAGGTAGACGAAGTTCGCCATCGTTCCCACGGGGATTTGTTTGACTATCAGTTGCCGGTTCCCGCCCACACATCCTCCAGAGTATCAACTTTATCAGGTTCTGCCGAACCCGCGCGCCCGTTGGCGAAGCTTCGAGGTAAGAGGCCGTCCGAGTCTGAGATCAGCACCGCCAGGCTGATGATGCCGACCGACGCCAACGTGCTCGGGAACGTCTTTGGGGGTGCAATCATGAGATACATGGACGAGGTTGCCGCGATAGTCGCATGGCGCCACGCGGGCAAGAACGTGGTCACTGCATCCATCGATAGGATGAACTTCTACGCTCCGGTCTTTGTTGGAAACCTCCTTATCATGAAGGCAACAGTGAACTATGTCGGGACCACCTCGATGGAGATCGGAGTACGAATCGAGGCACAGGACCCGACGACCCGGAAGGGGGCCCACACCGGCTCCTGCTACCTCACCTACGTCGCCCTTAACGAGAAAGGAAGGCCCACTCCAATTCCTCCTCTGATCGTCACCACGCCTGAAGAAAGAAGGCGATTCAAAGAGGCGCTGGCGCGCAGGAGGCTCAGAGAGGCAGAAAACGAAGTCCTCAGGAAGGACTAAGATATTTGCTGACCTTTGATTTGCGGCTCAACTAAACTAGAGCACCCCACACTTAGTCCGACCGTCCACTTTGGAGGATTGTTGAAGGATTTCGCGGAAAGCTTCAGCGTCGAGAAGATGCGAAGCGGGAACGCTGCCGTCTATAAATTGAAGGAGCAATTTGAAAATTTCTCCTCCTCACCTCAGAAGGCCGAAGTCTGCGACTCCATAGCCCGGTGCTTCTATCAATTGGAGCAGTACAACGACGCCGCCGGTTGGTACGAGACCGCTGGGCGCCTTATTCTATCGGAGCCGAGCGCCACCCCGGCCATGAAGGCCCTTGGAGCACTCGGGGAATACGAAATGGCCCTAGAGTGCTACAGGCGCGGCGAGGACGAGGAAAGGTTCACCGAGTGCTCCTCTTTGATCAGAGAACTTAGACGGGCCTGCGCCTCAGCCTAGCGTCCCGCCCTTTTCTTCCTGGGCCTTTGCTGTCCGTCTGTTCACCGTCTTCATATAACATTCCTCGCAGACTGGCT
>DATDGE010000117.1:0-3939 GCA_036522255.1 Nitrososphaerales archaeon
ACCTTACCTCGATGAAAAGGCAGCTCGAAGGCAGGACGCTCTCTCTGCGATGAAATTCGTTCGCCCAAAATGTCCGGCAAATCACAAGGCTTAACTCCCGGCGGAGGTCGGCGCCGCATCGGAAGCGTCCAAGACTTTGACACGACCCATTGAGAATCTGGTCAAGCGAAAGTCGACCGGGGGCCGGTCCAGGCCATCGCGGGAGAGACGGGCCTACGAGAAGGACGGCTACGCCATCGAGCCCCTTGTCGGCCCTTCTTCAAGGAGGCCGATCCGCCAAAGAGGGGGGACCGTCGCTTCTGGGGTTGTTTTTGCAGACTTCGCCAATGTATCTGATTCGAGCGGGAAGGCGAGGAAATCCAAGATCCTCAGAGTGAAGAAGAGCCCTGCAAACAGGGACTATGAAAGGAGGGGAGTCATAACGAAGGGTGCCCTTCTCGAAACAGAGGCGGGGGAGGCAGTCGTGACATCCCGGCCAACTGACGACGGCGTCGTCAACGCAGTGCTTACGACCAAGAAATGAAAGAATACGGAAGGCACGTATTCTGGCTGAACTATTTCGACTCGGAGCTCAAACGCAGGGAAGGGAGGCGCGTTCCTATGAGCTCTGCGACAAGGGCACCCACGCTCCAAGAGTTAGGAGAGGCATGCCGCAGGTTGAACATCCAGCCGCAACCGCAGCCCGCCAGACACCCTGCTCTCCCCTCCAAAGATTCTGGGTACGTTTCGGTGGTGAAGTCCAATCCAAAGCGAGGACTCTTGCTCAAGATTGCCAAGGAACTTTCAGTGGTCCGAGGGCTAGCCCAGAGAAAGCAGCCGAAAACGCAGCCCGGGCGCAAAAGATAGCAAACGCCCACGAAGGTTTAAAGGCAAGAAGACCGTCGCGATCATTTCTTGTTACAGGTCGGCATTATTCTTCATCAGGCCAAGAGCGGCCGACTAATTATTCGACTCTCGAAGGAAGTAAGTCCAGGGGTTCTAGCCCTTGACGAAGGAGGGCGAAGACTCGGGAAGATTGTCGAGCTCATCGGACCGGTGAAATCTCCCTACGCGTCCATCGCCGTGGTCAGCAGCAGGCTCGGCAAGTCCGGGGACCCCGTGTTTGTTGACAGGTGATAGGAACGAGCCTTTGGAACACCAGCAGAGACGACAGCTTCAGGACGTCATGTCCGGTCTGCGGGAACAGGCTCATCGGCGATTCCGAGAAGGGGGAGCAGGTTTGCCATACCTGCGGGTACGTAACCTCCTCTCCTGCTGATTCAGGCCCTGAATGGAAGGCCATGGACCTTGAAGAGAAGAACAGGCGAGTCAGAGTAGGTTCCCCCACCACCCTCGCGCTTCACGACTTCGGCCTGAGCACTGAGATTAGCCGGACGATGCGCGATTCTCATGGGAAGTACCTCGACCCGGCGATGAGAGCTACGGTCGAGAAGATGAGGAAGTGGCAGAGCAGGTCAAGGACGATAAACAGCGAAGAAAGAGGCCTGTCCAATGTGCTCTCCAAGATTAGAGAGCTCTGCGATTCCCTGACCCTGCCGGACAACGTGGCAGAGACCGCGGCCCAGATCTACAGGACCTCGGCGAGGATGAAGGTGGCGAAGAGCAAGTCGATACTCGGTATGACAGCCGCAACGGTTTACTTGGCGTGCAGAAAGTGCGGAGTATCCAGGACCCTGAAGGAAGTGGCTCGGGCTTCAGGGATGGAGAAGGGAAGCGTCGCAAGATACTTCAGGCTTGTCCTAAAGGAGGTCGAGAAAGAGTACATCCCCCCGCCGTCAGTGGAGAAGTACATATCGAAGCTCGTCAATATGGCGAAGATCAACCCAAGGGTCGAGCACCTAGCGCTCAACCTGTCGCGAAAAACAAACGACTCAAAGATTTCGAGCGGGAAGGCCCCGGCAGGGCTTGCCGCGGCATATGTCTATCTCTCCTCGGTCATGGTCGGGGAGCACCTACCGCAAAGAGAGGTCGCAGAGTTCGCCGAAGTGACCGAAGTCACAGTAAGAAATAGATGCAGGGAGATACTCGACAACTATGTGATAAGACAGGAGTTCGCAGTCGGCAAATGAAAAAGTCAGAGTCAAAACGAGAACCCAAGGCAAAGGAGACAAAGAAGCAGGCGAATCCAAAGTCAGCCGCTCTTCCCGAGCCGGTCGAACGGACCGAGGAGGAGCTCGTCGACCTTACGTCCCGGGTCTACAAGCTGGTGGTCGAGCGGGGGAGGGAAGGAGTCCTCCAGAGCGAGATCTGGAAGGAATTGGGTCTTACGAGCAGAGACGGGTCGCGCCTGGCCATCAGGCTCGAGAGGCGTGGTCTAATCGGCAGGGTGAAAGTCCTCGAAGAGGGGAGGTGGACCTACAAGCTTACACCGCTCAGGTTCCCGACAGACATGACTTCCATAGAGAAGGCCCCTTGCATAGTCTGTCAGTACGAGTCCAAGTGCTCCGTTGACGGCGAGATAAGCCCCTATGTCTGCCCGTGGATAGGCCCCTGGGTGATCGAAGAAGCCAGAGTGGCCCGTGCCCAGGTGGCCGAAGCAAAAGCCGTAGCCGCAAGGTAGTGCCCGCCGAAATGGCAGGAGGGGGTCGATACAGTACTCTGATAGAAGCAGCGAAGAAAGCAAGGTCTCGCGCCTATTCGCCCTACTCCGGTGTCAAGATTGGAGCCGCGGTCCTCACCGCTGATGGAGGAATATTCTCTGGCACCAACATAGAAAACGCTTCCTACGGTCTGTCCGTCTGTGCAGAGAGGATGGCGATCTTCAAGGCGGTCTCCGAAGGGGCCGATAAGATTTTGGCCATAGCCGTCGTTGGCAAATCCGAGGACTTCACAAAGCCCTGCGGCGCCTGCCGACAGGTGATGGTTGAGTTCAACCCGAAGATGAAGGTATTGAGGCGCGGAATCGACGGCTTCTCCGAGGATGGGTCTGCGGACAAACTCCTCCCATCCCACTTCAACCCCGTAGAGCTCTCAAGGAAATGAGGCTCAAGGAGGCGAGGAGGGACCTCTACCGACGCCTCGCCCGGGAGCAGGGATACAAGAGCCGAGCCGCGTTCAAACTGATCGAGGCCAACGAGAGGTACCAATTCATCAAGGAAGGGGGGAAGGTCGTCGACTTTGGGTCGGCTCCCGGCGGCTGGCTGCAGGTCGCGTCGGCTTTTGTGGGTCCCGGAGGCCTGGTCGTGGGCGTGGACCTGCAAGCTGTTAAGTTGAAGGAGAAGAATGTAGTCTTTTTGAAATCGGACGTCAACGACCCCAACCTTCCATCCCAGATCACCAAGGCATTGGGAGGCAGGGCTGATGCCCTCCTTTCCGACCTCTCCCCGGAGGTCTCCGGGGTGTGGGAGCTCGACCAGACTACTCAGGTCGAACTTACCCTAAGAGCCCTTGAACTTGCCTCTTCATTGTTGAAGCCGAGCGGCGGCGCTTTCTTCAAGCTGTTCGAAGGTGAGAGGTCTCAGGAAGTAAGAGACGAATTCAGAAGGAGGTTCAGCGTAGTGAGGGTGATCAAGCCCGCCGCAAGTCGGAATGCGAGCTCAGAGCTGTACTATTATTGTGAAGGCATTCGTCAGCTTGTCGCCGGGCCCGAGTCATCCAGCTAGACTCTTCACTCGCGATTCGGTCGCGGCGCTCTGAACGGCGCCCTTCACTTCTTCAAAATCCGCGTCCGTCTTTAGCCCGGTCAGCTCGAATGGCTGGCGGAAGGTCGTGTACTCAGAACTCTCGAGCCTTTTCCTGACTTCAGATTCTGACACCGTGGGGACCTTGAGGAGCGAGCATATCTCGTCTATGTCATAGCTCCAGGGCGGAAAAACGTCTACTCCCACCAGGGAAGCCAGGACGTCCGCCGCAGCAGTCAGTCCGGCCCTCCTCGCCGCCTTCTCAGCGGCGACGGCCAAAGTGTCGTCAATCAGAGTCCCAAGCCACAAAGGTCCAGCG
>DATDGE010000118.1:0-4605 GCA_036522255.1 Nitrososphaerales archaeon
GAGACGCACCAGCAACCGCCCCAAACACCGTTGTGCTTTTCCATTATTCGCACGAAGTCAGGCCATGTCTTTGGCCCGAGTTCCTGGACCGAGAATTTCGCCATCGCTATTTCCTTGCTCTATCTATCTCTAATAGATTCCCCAGCCTGTTTGAAGCGGGAAGCCTGGGCTGTTGAATACAAAGCAAAGAACACCCCTTCTCAGGGTTTAGGGTATGGATTTTCTCACTTGGTTTTGGATTGACCGTGTTTCCTGCGTCTTGCATGCGAACTCTGTTCTCCAGCTTCATGTCTCCTCATCCGGTCCCTGACCAGTTTCTTGATCAGCGAGATAGGTATTGGTCTGTCCAAGGGAAGTTGGAGTGCTGATTTGCTTGTCTTATACCCTGCCAGCTCATCTCTGTGTTCCTCGATGATCGGAGGGGGAATGTATAGCCCGATGTGGGATTTGTGAAGGCCAAAGTAGCAGAACCTGCCCTTGGAGCCCGATTCCCCCTTGTAGTTGAAGAAGGCCATCCCGTAACTGATGCTTTCACCGGCGTCCGGCGCAACATCCCTAATCGCAGCCCTGATCTCTCTAAGCTTGGGTTGTACATCCTTGGGAGCGGCCGCGATGTATTCGTCGACGCTTTTCCACGCCTTCATGGTCCTGCCGTACGCGGGACGACATAAAATCGGTTACGTTTTTTGATGCGCAACCAGATCAGATGTCAGCTTTTTACATTCTGGTGCAGGCCTCCAATTACCCTCGCATCACCCTGACCGCCGTGAAGACAAGTTCAATATCCTCAATTTACAACGAGGGTCATCTTAATCCACGGGGAATAACCATAGCATCACCAAGTTCCAATCAGGTCACTGAAACATCAGCCTCCAGGGTCCGAAGGGTAGCAGCAGCGTACTCAGCCCTAACAGTGCTGAGCGTTATCTGGGGTCTCGCCTTCGTGGCGATCAAGCAGGCCATCTTTGAGCTGACGCCGGTCAACCTCGCTCTGCTCCGATGGTTCGTTGCTGGCGCTTGCTTTCTGGTCCTCGTCCCTTTCATGGGCAAGCCGAAGACCAAGCTCGAGAGGAAAGACTTGCCGCGGCTGCTCGTAATCGCCTTTGCGAATGTTGTCGGATACCATCTCTCACTATATTACGCGGAGACCACTGTTTCGGCCGGCCTAGCGGGCCTCCTCATATCCTTCGCACCGGTCTTTGTAGTGATTCTCTCCGCAGTGCTCTTGCACGAACGCGCCGGAGCCAAGGTCGTGTTCTCGCTCCTCCTCGCCATCCTCGGAACTTTCGTCCTCTCGGTCCACCAAGTGAGCCTCTCCGACCTGTCTTCTTTCATCGGACCTGCCGAGGTCGCGCTAAGCGCCTTGTTCTATGCTTTATTCACGGTCCTCGCCAAACCTCTCGTCCACAAGTATGGAGCGCCCCCGATAACAATCTGGGCAGGTTTGCTGGGCACCTTGATGCTCATCCCTCTGCTCTCCACGAGTTTCCTTTCCCAGGTGGCTGTGCTTTCGTTCAACGGATGGGTCTCAGTCCTCTACCTCTCCGTCCTCAGTACGGTGCTCGGTTACCTGATTTACTATACACTGGTCAGCAGGGGTGCAGTCTCAAGGCTCTCTGTACAACTGTATCTGGCGCCGATCGTCAGCGTAGTCGGCGGAGTCCTGCTTCTGAACGAAGGGGTCACCGTCTTCACCGTCGCCGGAGGGGCGCTGCTGCTATTGGCTGTGGCGCTGGTAACCAACGTCCGCAAGAAATGAGCGATGCAGCTGTTTCGTCTGTTTCGTTCGGAATCTTGAGGTTCACGGGGTATGAAGAGTCGAAGAAGATGTTCGAAGAGGCAGCACAGATAAGCACCGCTGAGGCGCTAGTCGGACGTGAGGATGTCGTAGCGAGATTGTCAGACTTGGTGAGGCGATACGGAATGGACCCCAGCGATGGTCCATCTGAGTGGAAGCCAAACTCAAATGATCCTTCCTCTCTCGACGCTTTCTGTAATTAGCCCGGCCATCTCCTAGATTCCTGATACATATCTGGGCTTGATACTAGTCAAATACAACCAGTTGAAGAGAAGACGGGAACTTGGAAGCACCTAAGGACCTGAAGAGCATCTTAGGGCCGAACGAGCAGATCCAGCTCTTCATCAAGGAGAAGATCTATCACCCCCGGATTAACGTCGATTCCATAGTCATTACCAACGAAAGGATAATCCTGAGGCACCCCCACGCACTCGGCCTGAAGAAGGACTACACCGACTTCAGCTACCAAGATGTCGCAAACGTCGTCCTAAAGAAAGGGATCCTGCGCTCAGTTCTCACGTGCACCTTGAGGTTCAAAGGCGAGCCCCTCCTTCTTGAAGACCTACCCAACTCAGATGCCCAGAAAGCCTACGGAACCATAAGAGAGAATCTCGTCAGGTATCAGGCACCATTCACAGCAGCTGCGGCCCCAAGGCCCACCCCAACTTGGCAGTCTGCCCCATCTCCCGGATTTTCGACATCGACATGTAGGAATTGCGGCTCTGCGTTGGTCCCGGGCCATAAGTTCTGTGGGAATTGCGGACAGCCATTCTGAAATCTTCGGCCTCAGTAATCACTCTACGGCACGTCTTCTGAGACCTTGTAAGTCCGGCTATCAGGTCTGACCGCTCGGCCCACCCAGTAGGAGATCAGGGGAAGGTACCAGGCATAGGTCCGCAGGGGGATGCCAAACCAGGTCAGCTGCCAAAAGATAGGCAAGACAGTGGCGGCCATGATGATGCCCAAGACGAACATCCTGTTCCTCCCACTGCGGAAGAGCTTCGCAAACTCCGGGGCGACCAGCCTCTTTTCTTCCTTGCTGATGACATGAGCGAATGTCGCAAGAATGAACAGGATTGCAGCAAGATCGCCTGCGAATAGGGTCGAAAAATAATCCCTGATTGTCGATGATTCGGAGGTGCTCAGTGACGTGTTGACAAGCTCGACTCCGTTGAGGAGATACGGCACCAGAGCAACAAGGAGAAGCAAAACGACATTCAGGAAGGTTACAGCCCTTGTCTCCACCGGAAGGACCGACATGTACGTTGTGTAGATTATCCACGCAGTGATGATGATTAGGAATGTAAAGCCGAAGGCAGCGATGTGGCCGTTAACCTCGCCTGCCGAGGCAGGGGTATTTCCAATGAGAACAAGGGAGCCAATCCCAAGCGACACGCCGAAAATCAGGTCCGCCAACGTCTCTATCCTGGGCCTGGGCCTCCTTTCCTCTTGCTGCATCCGCCTGATGTGGAAAGTGTCGATATACAAAGTATATGCTCAAATATCCTGCTATTCAATCTCCCCGCATGGCTAAGCAGACAGACCCGTTGAAGTTCTGGACTGAAGGGTTGCCGATGGTCCCGGCCGCCCCCCTGGCCAATTGTCCGATAGCGACCAGCCTTGGAGTTCTTGGGAAAAAGTGGGCTCTACTTGTGATAAGGGACATTGCCATGAGGAAAACCGAGAGATTCAGCGAGCTCCTCAAGACGATTCCGGGGATCACGCCAAGGGTCCTTTCGATGAGGTTGAAGGAACTTGAGGAAGCGGGGATAATCCACAAGGTGACGAATAAGAAGACTCCGAAGCTCGTAAGGTGGAACCTAACGGAAATGGGGTGGGATGCCCTGCCAATCCTGATGAGCTACGTCGCCTTCGGTTCAAAGTGGTTTTCGAGGACCGTCTTTGCAGACAAGAGGCCAAGGGACGTCAGTGAAATCTATCCCCAGGCCAACCTGCAAAGATTCGAAGTTGACATCGGCGTCGCGAACAAAGACGAAAAAGTGATCCACGCCATGCGAGCGGGCGCTTCCTCGGATTAGTCCCAGCGCATGCTATCATTAGTATAGTGACGACTGTTCTTCTTTGATATCAAAACGCACCGTTCAGCGTTAAATACGCTAGCGCTTCGGATTTGATTTCGATGAGAACGAGAGGAGTCGCCGCCGCAGCGATCGTCGAGATCCTGCTTGGCCTCTTTGCGCTGGTCGGAGGAGTTGGTCACCTGCTCCTTGGTTTTGGAGGCCTCGTGACTTTCTCCGGAACTGATGTGACCTTGGGCGCGCTGGCCAATGCGCTCGGGGATCTCTTCACAGTTGAGGGCCTAATCTTGCTTGCCGCTGGGATCGGGCTTTGGATGGGAAAGAAGTGGGGATGGACTCTGAGCCTGGTGATCGTTGTCGTCGGAATAATCACAAGCGTTCCTGTATTGGGCCTAGGTTCAGTGGGTGCGATACCCGCTCTTGCCGTGAATGTGGTCTTGCTCTTCTTGCTGACCAGGAAGAGTTTCCGAAGCCAATTTGGAAGGGTCGCAGACGGCAGCGAGCGGAAAGTAGACGGGATTCCGAACTCTCAACCGGTTGCAGCTTAACCTGGCTACTCTTTCTTTTCCTTAGACCCGATTTCGACCAACTGGAATTGACCCTGGTATCTCTTCCCGTTGATTTCCAGCTTCTGGGTGGCCCAGTAGCCAACTGAACCGGTGCTGAATTTCTTCTCGGGGAGTCCGACGTCAGCGATTTTCTGAGAGCCTTCGTAGATTTCGATTCGAGGCATTTGCTCCGCCGGGCCTTCAGGGATAGTTAAGCCTG
>DATDGE010000119.1:0-3095 GCA_036522255.1 Nitrososphaerales archaeon
TCTTCTCCCTGTACCGCGGCCTGGGGCAGAATTCGGGGAAGAGAGTGTACTTCTTGTCGTTGCTGATAACCGGGGCCGTCTCTCTGGGAATTGTCGCCCTGTCGTCCTACTCCCCCATCTCCAATCTTGTGGCAGGGCCTCCCCAGGCGGGCGCCGTATTCTTCGCGTGCGTCGATGCCGCCGTCTACGCTTTCGGCCAGCTGGGCGTCTACGCCATGCTCGGAAGAGAAAGGACGACCTCGGCGGGGAAGCTGATGATCCTCTCGAGTTGCCTCCGATACTCGATTGCAGCAGTCCTACTACTCCGCGGCATGGGGCCCTCCGGTGTCTTCATCGGTTTCGCCCTCGGAGACTCAGTTCTTGCGGTCTTCTCCAACGCTGACGTCCTCCGTGGTCTGGGCGCCCAGGTTTCAGTCAAGGCTCCCATGAAGCCCGTGTTGAAGTACATGCTCTCGGTTTTCCTCGCGGCCCTGATGGGACTCGCTGTCAGCCAGAGCGACAAGCTCCTTGCATTCCTCCAGCTGGGGCTCCCCCCGCTGGCAGTCTACAACATCGCTACGGTGGGCGCCGCTGTCGCGTCTTTTGTCACCAGCGCAGCAACAAACGTCCTCGTCCCGGCCCTCGGTGCCTACGCGGGGAAGGAAGAGGAGAAGCGGAGGATGCTGAAAGCTTACACCCGGCACATCAGCCTCACGGCAATGCCCCTCGGCTTCGTCCTGGCGGCCATCTCCCCTTTCCTGCTAAGGCTCTTCGGGGACGCCTACGCAGCCGGAGCTCCGGTCCTGGCTGTCATAGCGATCTCGATCTCCTTGACCTCCGTCGCGGCCGTCTACTCTTCAGACCTGCTCATCGACGATAAGGCTCATCATTTCACGATCAGCAACTTGGTGGGTCTGGTCGGACTGCTGGCTGTCGCATTTCTGACCGTCCCCTACTACGGTTTCTTCGGTATTGCCCTCGGACGGTCAGCGATGCTCTTCATCACCCTCGGGTTGACGGCGTACTTCGTCTGGCGGCCCGGTCGCCTGGTTCTCGACCTGGGTGCGTATTCGAAGTCCCTAGGCGCGGGGTCGGTCATGGCTTTGCTCGTATTTACCCTCCTGAGGGTGGCTGACATGGCCGGGGTGGGGAGGCTTGCCGAAGTGGGGGCATCCATAGTCATGATTCCCGTCGGCCTCATCTCATACCTGCTAATAATGAAGGCCTTGAAGGCGTTCAACGAAGAAGACATAGCTTTCCTCGAGCTACTCCTCCCCGGCTGGCTTGGCGGGCTCTCTAAGCTGGCAAGAAAGCTTCTCTAGCCGACTCTCAAGTAAACAGGCCTTCCGTCGAGGTCCGACTGGGCCCAGTCCCCTTCAGCAGCCTTCTCCTTCGCGAGCTCGACCTTCTTCACTCTGACAAGGAATGCGATCTCCTTCGACAATGGCTTGAGCAGTTCCAAGTCCTCGTCCTCAAGCCCTGCGACGGAAGCGGACCGGAGCATCGCCGTGGGGACAAACCCTTTCTCCTTTCTGAGCGCCTGGAGCCTCCTCGCGACGTCCCTGACCAGCCCCTCGGCCACCAGCTTCGGGTCTCTCTCCTTGGTTATTGCGACGAACATCCCCCCCCTCTCCGCCACTTCGTACCCTTCGCCGGGAGTTGTCACGAGTTCGAACGCAGAAACCGGTACCTCTACGACCCCCGACTGCGTCGTGACTTTCAACGGCTTGGATGATAGGTACGCTTTCAAGGCCGCGGCCCCCTCCAAGGGTCCGGTCGCTGCGAGGACGTCTCTCGTCCTCTCCTTGAACAGGGCTCCCACCCGCGAGGAGTTTGGCCTCAGGAGAAAGCTGGCTGGGAACTTTGACGCCGATGTAACTATCAACACCTGCTTCACGTTGCATAGGAGCGCAGCGGTCCCCCTTGACCTGCTCGCTATTTTCACCGACCTCGCCGGGACTAGCAATGTTGCTGACCGCAGGGGCCAGCGCCTCTTCAGCTTGGCCCTCGTCCTTGCGGAGTTGCACGCTTCCTCTGCGATTAGCGCCAGGTCCACTATGCTTTCCGCGGCGGAAGAGGCGCCCTTTGCTCTCTTGCTCCTCCCGAGCGCCAGCAGCGGGGACTTCCAACTCTTTTTGCCCGCGAATACTTCCTGGTAAAGGAACTCGGTCGCGAACGGCGAGATCGGGTGGAGCAACACATCGGAGGTCCTCAGACCTTCACCCAGCACTGCATAGATCGCCAGCCTCCGCCCTCGCTCCTTCGGCTCATCTTTCCAGAGTTCGTTCCGCACCAGCCTGATGTATGTTTGACTTAGATGGGTGATGACTAGCTCTTCAATCGCCTTCGCCGCGTCGTTGAATGCAGCCGCTGCATACGACTCCACTACTCTGTCTTCCGCAGCGGTGAGCTTCGACAGCATCCACCTGTCGACCGTCGTGAGGAGTTTCCTCTTCGTCGCCCATCCGAGCGAGTTCTTTGCGGCGTCGTAGCCATCAACGGCCCCGTTCTGCTGAAGGTAGAGGTGAAGGTGGTAAAGCGTGTTGATTACTTGATATGGCCTCCCCCCCATCTCATTCAGGTCGAGGCTGGCAGAATCAGGAGGCGAAGCCTTGGAGAGGATGTAGAGCCTCAGCACGTCGACGGAATTATTCCTAAGGAGGTCCAGCCCCTGTATCACATTGCCAAGGCTCTTGCTCATCTTTACTCCGTTCTGGTCAAGCACATGACCCTGGAAAAGGAATTTCCTGTACGGAGACCTCGGCTTGCCTGTCAGGATCACATTGAGAAGTAGGAGAGTGTATGCCCATCCTCTTGTCTGGTCTATCCCTTCTGTGAGGAACCCGACGGGGACAAGGCGCTTGAACTCGGCGTCGGTGAAAGACGCGTAGGGAGACGCACCGCTGTTGTGCCAGGTGTCAAGGACAAATGGCTCCCTTACCGCCCACCCGCCGCAGCTAGGGCACTTGAGCACCACTCGGTCGATCCAGGGCCTATGGAGTTCGAAGTTGCGCCCGTCCGGGGTCTCCACGGCAAGTTCAAGGATCCTCTTCCTCGAGAATGCACCTGTTTTCGTCCCGCACTTTTCGCAGGCCCAGATGGGGAGGGGCGTCCCC
>DATDGE010000120.1:0-4961 GCA_036522255.1 Nitrososphaerales archaeon
CACCCAGACCACCAGGAAGGCGACGACTACGCCGGCGTCCAGTGTGGTGAACATTCCTGCCATGGTCGCGATGGGAATCGCAGGGGCCATGGAGTCCATGCCCATCGGCGTGGAGGCCTGATAGAGGACTGCTGAAAGATACCAGGCGGCGACCGCCACCACGAGAAGTGGCACGCCAATCGAGAGCTTGAAGCCGAGATTCGAAGCACTCGTCTTGGACATGCAGCCCCGCGCTGTGCGAGAAGCCACGCTTAAATCCTAACCTGCTGGGACATCACCAGTTGACAACGTGGGAACTCAAAGGGGATTACTTCGAAGCGTGCAACTGTGAACTGACATGCCCTTGCATATTCCTAAGCCCTCCGACAGGCAGCGACTGTACGGTCCTTTTGGCATGGCACATCGACAAGGGAAAGTTTGGTGATACCAAGCTCGATGGGCTCAATGCTGCTTTGGCTGTGTATTCTCCAGGCCACATGCAGAAGGTGAAATGGAAGGCGGGACTGTATCTCGATTCGGGAGCAAACAAGGCACAGGCTGACGCCCTGGGGCAGATATACGGAGGAAAGCATGGAGGAAATCCTGCTGGACTCGCACCGTTCATAGGCGAAATGCTCGGGGCAAAATCACTGCCGATTAACTACAAGATTGATGGAAGCAAGCGGAGCTTGAACATTCCCAATGTCGTGGATATGGAGGTCGAGGATTTGATGGGCCCGAATGGAAAGACTGGCGCGATTGAGAACGCGCCTTTCGCCGAACCCTTGGTCTATGTTGCGAAGTCCAAGAGATTCACCTACACCGACTACGGAATGAATTGGGAGATATCCGACAAGAATAGCTTCCATGCTCCATTCTCCTGGAAAGGCGCCTAGGGCGTCCGCGGACTCAGATCCTCTTCATCCTCCCTCCTGCTGAGCCCATAGACTGCGATGATGAACCCGACAACAAAGAGAAACATTCCTGGGGCCACGGATGGGACGCTCCCAGACACGCTCATGCATCCGTTATTTCCACACTGATTGTAACCGTTGAACTGGATCGGGATAGTGATAACCCAAAGACCTGCGGCCGCAAATGCTACCCCTATGCCCAGCAACAGGAGTTTGCCCCGCACTGATTGGGGAGTCTTCGGGCATCAGATAAATCATCTTCGGCGATCAGTTTGCATGTCTGAGGCAGTGGAAGCGGTCGCGAAGCTATGCTACATCGTATTTGTCCAGCCGATCTTGCGCATCAGCGACTGGAATCTATGGTCGCTGCGAATGCTGTCAAAGATGAAGTCACTGTTTGCGGAGACAAGATATGGAATGTGCTCATTGTATGCTCTCTCGAGCCACTCCATCGCTTTGTCAGCGTTTCCCAGGTTCGCATAGGCACTTGCCACCGCCACGGCCATTTCTTTGTTGCGACTGGCCTCATCGAGCAATCGTTCAAGCAGCTTCCGTAGTTCCTCGGTCTTACCTGCCTTGCTGAGAGCGAAAGCAAGGTCGCTCTGGCTCGATGGGTTCGTGATTGTGGCGGCCTTTGTTACCTCCCTGAGACCAATGTCAAGCATCCCCCTCTGAATGTGCGCTAGGCCTAGGTTGCCGAGAGCATACGCATTCTCAGGCCTTACCTCCAAGCTCTTGCTGAAGGCTTCAATAGCCTCATCATAGAGACCGGCGTAAAGATAGACCGTCCCAGCGTAGCCCGATCCGGTTCCGGAGACTGGGTCCAACTCCAGGGCATGTTTGACTTCGGCGATGGCTTCTGCGTTCTGCCTGTTGAAAGCCAGCTGAAGAGCACTGCCTCCATAGGCTTCCGCGAAGCTCGGGCTGAGCTCAATGGCGCGTCTGAATTCTCTTGCGGCATTCGCGAAGTCCCACTCGTAGTTCCTAAGAATCCGACCCTTTACTTGGTGGGCCTCGGCAAGCGAGTCATCAAGTTCCAAGGCCCTCCGGATGTACTCTTTCGCTTTCTCCCCGGCTTCCTTTGAGGGAATGATCCCAAAAAATCCCAACTGATTGTAGCAGTAGGCGAGCTGAGCGTAGGCCAGTGCAAAGTTGGGGTCGTTTGCGATTGCTTCTTCGAAATGGACCACGGCCGGCTTGAAGCTCTGATAAAAATTGGCGGCATCATAGAAATAGTATTGACCTTTCAAATAGAGAGTGTAGGCTTCGATGTTGTTAGTCGGCACCTTCTCCAACTTCTTCTTGTCTGTTGAAAGAAGCCGGACCTGGAGGACGTCTGCGACCTGTTTTGCAACGTCGCTCTGGATGGCGAAGATGTCATCCAATTGTTTGTCGTAATTCTTTGCCCAGGCGTGACTTTCGGTTTGGGCGTCGATCAACTGCACAGTTATTCTCACCCTGTTGCCAGCCTTCCTCACGCTGCCCTCGACCAAGGTCCCGACGTTCAATTCGTGCGCCACCTGGGAAGCGCCTTTCTGAGCGCCTTTGTACTTCATGACAGATGTTCTGGCAATCACGGACAATCCATTCACTCCAGATAGAGAGGTGATCAACTCCTCGGTCATTCCATCGCTGAAGTACTCGTCGGAGGGGTCGGGACTCATATTGATGAACGGGAGGACCGCAACTCGTTTCTTGTCGAGAAGGGCAGGTTCAGTAACTCTGGCTCCCTCCCAGGGCATCACCATTTTGAATACCTCCACTGGTGAACTTACATTCTTCAGCTGCTTCGGTCCGAGGCTTACCAGATGAAGCTCGAACTTGTTTTGGACCTGATCGTAGACTGGGCGAGAAAGACAGACGCCACCATCCTCGGCCAGCGGCTCTATCCTCGATGCGAGGTTCACCGCGTCACCAGATATGTCTCCTTGATCCTCCACGACATCGCCGAGGTGGATTCCTACCCGCAGGTGGACGCGTCGCTCCTGTGGCAGGGAGACATTGAACTCTCTTATCGCTCGCTGTATATCGTAGGCACATCTGACCCCGTCCAGAGCGCTTGGAAATTCCACTAGGAACGCGTCCCCGATGGTCTTGACTTCTTTGCCGTTATGCCTGGCGAGGATCGGCCGGATGAGCTTTCTCTGTTCGTCCACCAATGCAAGGGAGAGAGACTCGTTCTCTTGCCCGAGCGCGGTGTAGCCCACCATGTCGGTAAACATGATTGCAGCTAGCCTGCGCTGACCTTGAGACAACTCTAACTCTGATGTTCCCTTCCTGTCGGCGATAAATCCCTTGTGGAAACCCTTGACATTCTTGAGGTTCTCCTCGCTCTCTTGGTTATACTCTTAAATTCGGTAGGGAGCGCTCCAAGCAAATGACGGGATTGAAAGCCACAACTCAGAAGCCGGAGAGCCTCAAGCTTCTGGCGGGCGGGCAGTGGATGGACTCAAGCTCACAGGACTCGCGCCCTACGTTCAATCCAGGAACCGGCGAACCGATCGCCATGGTGCCCTTTGCCGCTCGAGAAGAGGTGTCGATGGCCGTCGAGGCCGCCCAGCAGGCTTTCGACAGTTGGAGGAAGGTCCCAATTACGGAGCGCGTCAGATTCATATTCAAAATGAAGGAGGTAATGGAAAAACACGCCGAGGAACTCGCCATAATCAACACTCGGAACCATGGGAAGACCTTGGAGGAGAGCAGGGGCGACGTCATGAGGGCCCTGGAGAACGTCGGCACTGCCATCGCTGCTGCCTACACCCTTGCCAAGGGAGAAACACTCGACGAAGTCTCACGCGAAGTCGACGTGCAGTTGGAGAAGGAACCTCTGGGGGTATTTTCGATCGTCTGTCCTTTCAACTTCCCTCTGATGATTCCGTTCTGGTTCATCCCCTATGCAATTGTCCTGGGCGACACCATCGTAGTCAAGCCCAGCGAGCTCACTCCGGTACCCATGCAGGTCGCGGCGAAGTTCATCCAAGATGAAGTCGGGCTCCCGCCTGGTGTCCTGAACATCGTCCACGGCGGCAAGGACGTCGTGGAGGCCCTCATAGCGCACAAAGACACGAAAGGAGTCACGTTCGTAGGGTCAACGCCTGTCGCCAAGGAGGTCTACAGGCTGGCAGGTCAGCATGGGAAGAGGGCGGTGGTAAACGGCGGAGCAAAGAACAACGTCGTCGTGCAGCCCGACGCCGACCTGAACAGATTCATGCCCGGCATCGTCTCCTCGTTCTTCGGCAACACGGGCCAGCGGTGCCTCGCAGGTTCGAACCTGCTGACCATCGGGAAGGCGCATGAAAGCGCGCTTCCGAAGTTCGTCGGGGCGGCCAAAGAATTGAGAATCGGGTACGGCCTCGAGGAGGGAATCCAGATGGGGCCCCTTGTCTCCCAATCTGCCCGGGAGAGGGTCCAGCGTCACATGGAAACAGCGGCGCGTGAAGGTGCGAAAGTCGTTTCAGACGGCAGGGCACTCAAGGTCACAGAGCACCCTGAGGGATTTTACCTGGGGGCCTCAGTCCTTGACGGAGTTGATCCATCGATGACTGTTGCAAAGGAGGAAGTCTTCGGCCCTCTCGCCAGCATCATCCAGACCGAGAGCCTGGACGACGCGCTGGATGTCATCAACAAAGGGACCGGTTTCGGTAATATGGCATGCATCTACACAAGCAGCGGACGAAGCGCCAGGGATTTCAGGAGGGGAGCAAACGTGGGGAACGTCGGGGTGAACATCGGCGTCGCGGCTCCTCCCGCGTACTTCCCGTTTGGGGGAAGAGGCGACTCATTCTATGGGACCCTGCACGCCCAGGTGGACACGGTAGACTTCTTCACAGACAAGAAAGTCACCATATACCGATGGTAGTCGCGGGCCTAGCTCCGATTCTTGCGGAGAAATTTCGCAGCTTCACCGTAGGTAGGCATCGATTCGGAGCACGCATGTCCCATGACGACCATGGCCCCAACGGCGTTCCCGAACTTCGCGGCCTTCGCCAGGGTCCACTTCTTCGATAGCCCGTAGACGAAGCCGGCGATGAAGCCGTCCCCGCCCCCGAGCCCCTTGAGGAGCTTCAC
>DATDGE010000121.1:0-7154 GCA_036522255.1 Nitrososphaerales archaeon
TCCCCCGCGATACCCCAGCCGGTCTTGGGGTTTGCAATCCCAGCCAAGGTGTACATGGCTATGTCGATGTCGGGGCAAACATAGAGCCCGTGCATCCATATGTTGTCCCCGACGTTGGCAATCACCGTTAGGTCGACGGGGAGTGAATAGAGCCCCCTGAGGAGTTTTGCAGACCCGGTACCTCCGGCCAGGGCCGTCACCTTCAAGATTTCACCGGAACAGGTCTCTTTCCCGCGGCATTACCAGGGACTTCACTCCACGTTCCCCCGGGACGAACTCCACCCCTCTGACGAGGGCCGCCGGTATGTTGGTCAATTTTCCGATAGTCAGCTCTGCGGCTCCGGCTATCTCGTCTACAATGGCAGGCTCCGTGACCCTGAGCTCGTAACCATAGGCGTCTTTCTTCCCGGCGTACGACACGAGGGGGTTGATCCCTGAACAACCGATGGCGACGTCTGTTTGTCCACGTCTCCAGGGCCTCCCGAATGTGTCGGTCACTATTACCGCGAGCTTCTTCGAAGACAGGCCTTCGAGGCGCCGTCTGAGGCCTCTGGCGCTCTTGTCTGGGTCAAGAGGGAGCAGGGCCGCGAACCCCCTGCCTACGTTGGACTGGTCGACCCCGGAGTTGGCACACACGAATCCGTGTTTTGTCTCGGTGATTATTACTCCATGGCCCGCCCTGACCACCCTGACGGCTTCTCTTAGGACCAGTTCGACGAGCTTCGGGTTCTTCCCATGTTTTTTAGCCAGGGCCGATGCCCTCCGCCCTGGGGTTACGTCCGCGAGTTTCACCAGTCGCCCTTCCGACTTCGAGACTATCTTCTGTTTGACGACGAGGATGTCGCCGTCTTTCACTGTGATTCGGCCGCTCCCGAGCGAATCGAAAATGAGCCGAGCAAGGTCGTCCCCCGCCTTCACTTCTGGAAGGCCCGAGACAGGGATGACTTCGATCTGCTTCAAGGCCCTCGGCTCAGGGGCCTTGGCGGGACGATAAATCCTCTCCCGACGGGGCTAGAATTTTATACGCGGAGCTTGGCCTCGGCTTGAAATTGGTCAGACCAGATGATGTGCTTAAGGCCTTGGCCGAGGTGAAAGACCCTGAGCTTGGAAAGGACCTCGTCACACTGCACATGGTCGAAGGGGTGGAGGTCAAGGACGGAATAGTGTCGTTTACCCTGAATCTCACAACTCCTGCATGTCCGCTCAGGACTCGCCTCGAAGAGTCAGCGAAATCAGCAGTTGCCGGGCTTCAGGGGGTGAAGGAAGTAAGAATGAAAACAGGCTCGACGGTCTTCGCCACCAGGGACTACTCTGATGCTGAAATGCTCAAGGGTGTCAAAAACATAATCGCGATTGCCAGCGGGAAGGGAGGAGTCGGGAAGTCTACCATAGCCGTCAACCTTGCCGTCGCATTGGCCGCGTCAGGTGCCAAAGTAGGACTACTGGACGCGGATGTCTACGGGCCCAACATCCCCCTGATGATGGGGGTGCGGGGAACACCAGAGGTGAGAGCCGAGAGGATAATCCCGCCTGTGTCGAATAACGTCAAGGTGGCTTCGCTTGGGTTCTTCTACAACGAACAGACACCAGTGATTTGGAGGGGTCCGATGGTAGCGGGCGCAGTTAGGCAGCTCTTGACGCAGGTGGACTGGGGAGAACTCGACTATCTGATAGCTGACCTTCCTCCCGGTACCGGCGACAGTTCGCTTACGCTGGCCCAGACTGTGCCGCTGGGAGGCGTTGTAATCGTCACTACTCCGCAGGAAGCTGCCCTGAGCATCGCCGCGAAGGCCCTTGCCATGTTCAAGAAGTTGAACGTCCCGATTCTGGGGGTCGTCGAAAACATGAGTTACTTCGTCTGTCCGCACTGCGGCGAAAAGACCCAAATCTTTTCCTCCGGAGGAGGAAGGAAGATCGCGCAGGAAAGGGGTGTCGACTTCCTCGGAGAGATCCCACTATGCGTAGCGATTAGAGAGAAATCCGACGCCGGGACGCCCATCGTTGCGGCGCTTCCGGATTCCGCCGAGTCCCTTGTCTACAAGGAGCTGGCCTTCAGGGTGGCGGGTATGGTAAGTATCGTCGCCTATGCCAAGATGAAAAAATGACAGCGGAACAGGACAGGCTGCTATCAAAGGCCGAGCGGAAGAAAAAAGCGAGGAAGCGAAGCCGAGGACCTTACCGGAAGTCTTGGACTCCGAAGAAGAGCTAGCGAACGGCTATTGCGTCGATCTCGACGCGGGCCCCCCTCGGGAGCGCAGCTGCTTGGACGGTGGACCTGGCTGGGAACGGGGCTAGGAAATGCTTGCCGTACTCGTCGTTCATCTGCTTGTAGTCTGAAAGGTCCGCGAGGAAGACCGTGGTCTTTACCACGTCCTTCAAGCCAAGCCCTGACGCTTCGAGTACTCCCTCAAGATTCGAAAGGCACCTCGAAGTCTGGGCCTCGATTCCCTCTTCAAGGTCCCCGGAAGCAGGATTGACCCCTATCTGACCCGCGCAGTAAACAGCTCCGGCATCAATCGCCTGCGAGTAGGGTCCGATTGGTGAAGGAGCAGAACTTGACCTTACCTCCTTCTTCAATCAGGGCTTACCCGCCGGAACCCGCCTTAAATCGCTTGCACGTCGCCTAGATCGGAAGCTGGTCCTTGTTGAGGAGACTTGTAAGTCCGTCGTAGATTTCACTCTCTTGCTCGTACTCGAGAGTCTCCTTCCGATCCATGTGTTGGAGCATCCTGGATGTCACCTTCCCCTTCCTTGCCACGAGTATTATCCGTCGCCCCGCCTTGTACGCCGCCATTATCTCCATCCCAACTCCTATGCTGGGCTCAGTCACATCAGCGACGAGTATTTCGCTTCTCTCGGCAGCGCTCTTGTCCCTCTGAAACACGTCGACGACAGACGGTTTGGAGCTCTCAATCGGACCGAGAACCCACGGAGACGAGACATGGTGCCCTGAGTCTTCTATGGCTTTGGCGATGATCCGTGCTCTCTCAAGAGCACGATTGGCGACCATGGGGACTGAAAGGTATACTTCCATGCGTTCAAGGAGTCGTCGATGTCGGTTTAATCCTATCTTTGTAACTGAACTTTCAAGGCTGGAGCACGCGTTTTAGCGTGTGTGCACTTATCAGGGCTGTGCGCATAGCAGAAAGTGGCTCCGCAGATGTGGCATGAAAAGTAGAAACCGACCCCCAGTGTGCGGCCACAGAGCCCACAGGTCGGGGCTATTTTCTGCTCCGAGCTGGTATAGGTAGCCATTCCGCTAAACATGAGATTCTTCCGCCTGCTTTTAAGATAATGGATTATACTTCCATATTTTATTGTGGGGGATATGTGAAAGTGTATTTCACGTTTCACCGTTGGTCAAGTTAATCCTTTCTTGGATGCGGGGCGGCCGGTCCTCTAGCGTTTGTAGCCTATCTTTCTTAGAAATGCCTGCCTCTCGGCTTTCTCCATGTCAGATTCCGACTCCTTTGAGGTAGTCCCATCGATCACTCCGAGGATGCCACGACCTTTCCCCGAATCGGCAACGATCACGGTCACGGGATTTCCAGTCGCGCAGAATATCTGAAGGACCTCCTCGACGGCCTTGACCCTGTTCATCACGTTAATCGGAAAAGCACTCCCCAACACGACCACAAAGCTGTGGCCCGCGCCAATCCGCGTTGCAAAGTCCCTTGCAAGGCTCGTCGATGCTGGGTCGGAACCGTCGAACCTCACGAGGGCCTTCCCGGACGCCTCGCAGAAGGCTACGCCAAACTTCAGCCCAGGCATCGACGTCGCCAAGGTCTCGTAGAGGTCTTCGACTGTCTTGATGAAATGAGCCTGGCCTATCATGATTTGTGTCCCCTCTGGGACCTGAATGTCCACCTCGACTATGTCCATTGGGCCAACCTCCGCCCTGGGGAGGTCAAATGCCTTTGCCCGGGTCGGGGAGCCTTGGTTAGGCCTCGTTGGGAACGACCAGCTCGACCGGGTCACCGAAGAACCGCCTGGTCATCCCGCTGGCTGGGGAATCGAACGGGTCGATGCTGACGACTATCGGAAGATTCCTCACCGCGTGTCCGAGGAGTAGGCACATTCTGGGCGGGAGGGTCCTCACAATGGCCTTCACCGTATCTGAGTCTGCCATGGAAGCCTGCGATACGAGCCCCAGGTCCGAATCATTGCTGAAGTTGTAGAGGAATATGTTGTCCACCTGGCGGTAGATTTTCTGGTCTATGGCGTCCGGTTGGTTGGTCACGAACACCGTGAAGACCCCGAAGTGCCGCATCCTGGTGATCAGGTCCTCCCAGTAGGTGTCCCTTAGGTAGAGGTGGGCTTCCTCGGCAAAAAGAAAGACAGGCGGAATTTTGCGGCGCTCAAGGAGCTCCACAATCTTCGAGAGCATGAGCTCGACGACCATCCTTCGATTTAGGGGCGAGACGCCGCTCAAAGAGACGACCAGGGCACCCCCTGACCTGTTGAGCGAGAAGAAGTCCTGGAGGTCGAACTGCTGGTGGGTGGAGTCAGTGAAGAGACCGCTCGAGGCAAGGGTGTGAAACCTTGCGAAGAGAGCGTCCCTTACGAATTCGTTGCACCTCCACTGCTGTATGCCGGCCTCCAGCGAGGCGAGACTTAGCTCATCCCTGTTGTCCAATTGCTCCCAAATCTTGACGAATTCCCTGAGCGAAGTGCCCGGCATTTCAAGCGAGTGAGAAAGAAGGTTGGTTATCGGCCTGAGACCTACCGACGCCAAAGAGAACTTGAGGTCGCGTCCAGGCCGGAGGACCATGACCTTTCGAGTAGGCAGGGCGTCGGTCCCGTCCTTGCGCTGCCCTATGGTCCCATACTCGTCGTTCAAATCGAACACCACCGAGTAGGCATCGTTGTCGAGGAGCCCTCTGAGCAGAATCTTGGCGAGGTGCGATTTCCCTGATTCCTTTCTACCGGTGATGACTGTGATGCGACCGTCCAAAGCCTCGGCTGGGATGCTGAAGACCGATTCAGAGTCGACTGACCCTATCCGTATGCCTCTAGCTCCGAGGGGCTCCACGGCCCCCTCCAGGTCTTCGACCATTAGCCTAGAGACGGTCGAGCTTGTCCTCGAGGGCATCCAATTAGCCCGGGGCGTGAGCCTCCCCTTCGATATTGTCCCCCGAGCCTTGCACATCAGGATCCTCATGTCGCGGATCAAGGTCGAGATCGTGGTCATTTCTGTCGGGTCCGAGGTCACCCCCGACGCGGAAGCAGACAGGACTTCCTCGCGGGCAATCTCCTCCTCAATGCCCTCGACGTCGAGGTACCTCTCATCGTACACCTGCAGGACGAGGCTGCGCTGCGGCTCGGCGGCCACCAGATAGTCACCCACGCGGACCTGCTCCCTGGGAGACGCAATTACCAGTATGTCGTCCGATTCCTTCTTGAGAATCTTCATGCTCTAGGCACTCCCCCTGAACCCACCAAGGGCTATCTTCCTCAGGGGGAAGGTGGAGAGCTGCCTGACCCTGAACCGCTTTGCCACGAAAGCTTTGATGGCCTGACCCTCCGCCCTCGAGAAGATAGACAGATGATGGGCGACCTTCAGTGAATCCGGATAACCGGACGAGAACGCATCGTTCCACATTATCCTTCCGAGGGTGGTCTGCGCTGGCTCGTCGGTTCCGCTGAGGTCCAACCGGAAGACCAGCCCGTCCGAGGTGAACTTGGCCAGGACTGTCTTGACCGGCCCATCATCGACGGCGTAATAACACGGACCAGAATTCGAAGTGAGAGCGCTTACGGCTCCCTCGGAGAGGATGAGGTTGCTCGACTTCGAGAATCCGACCAAACAGTTCTGCCTCCCCGGTCTGTGGAGCGGACGCCCCGAGAACTGCCCCATGGGATGTTTAAGAGAACCATCTGCCATTACAATCGTCTCCTGCTCGCCTGCTACGAGTGCATCGACGACTCTTCTTTCCACCGCGTTTCTGATGAACCTCTCGGCAACGGCGTGGTCAGTGAGGAGAAGGTCGAGCTCGGCTCTGGTTATCGGATTCCTTAGCCCTGAAAGCCCGCGCGGTGTCGCGTAGACAAGGATGGGCCCCAGTCGGAAGAAACGCCGCAGCGAGCCTTCCAGGGATATCCCCACCGCCGTCCTGGCGGCGTAGAGAGCCCCCTGCGACGTTTCACCGACAAGGACGCACGTCGAGTCGACCGAAGATACTGGTCGCCCTTCTTTGATAGGGAATATGCACCCAGGGACCAGTTGTTCATCCGTCGCCTCGAAGTACGGGTAGAGCTCCCTCCCGTATCTGCTGAAGACGAAGGCCCTGCCCGAGAGTTCGCGGTCTGCGTCTTCCGATAGTTCGGCGAACGCTTCTTCGAATTCTCTGGCCACCGTTTCAAGGACGGCAAGCTGCTCGTCTTCGAGCGTTGGGAAGGTTGCTATGGCCATCTTGCGCAACATGGGCTATAACATCTAAGGTAGATAAGTATTGTGCATGTTGGGCATGCGCAACAATTATATGCAGGACACGCGGCAAATCCTTCGTCTGGAATGGAGCAGTCTATCCAAGTTCCTGAAAGGAAGGAAGAGACCGTTACCAGTTCAAATAACGGCAACTTGAGCAACAGGCGCAACAAGATACAGATGTCAGAGTCCGAGCGCCCCCCGAGCATCACGGTCAAGCTGAAAAGAGGGTCCTGGGAGATCGAGATCACAGCCCAGGAGGACCGAGTTCAGCAGGCGGTCGAAAGCGTTCTCGCAGGAATGGCGTCCAAGGAACAGGCGTTGGTCCAGGCTCAGGAAGCTGAACCTGATGAAAGAAGGTTCGAGACATGCAGAGGCGTGATAGTTACGATGTGGAAGGAAGCATGGTTCGCTTCCCCTCGAGCACTTTCAGAGGTCCATGAAGAGATGAGCAGAAGGGGCTATCATTATGATAGGACGGCTGTGTCGCACACGCTGGTCGACCTCGTCCGAGAGGGCTCGCTCTTCCGGGACGGGAGCATGCGGAACTACAGATACGTCCAGAAGTACCCTTTCAAGGGCCAGCAGGCCTGAGCTTCTTCGAAAGCTGCTCCCCAAGCCTGTTCGTCCCGACGGTCGTGATCCTGTATTTCCCTCCCTGTTCTGACTCGACTCGTTCGACCAAGGCAGATTTTGTGAGTTCACTCAGCCTCGAACTAATCGTCTT
>DATDGE010000122.1:0-2717 GCA_036522255.1 Nitrososphaerales archaeon
TGAATACGACGCGACCTGGCCCGCGTTTCCGAAGCAGATTCCACAGGTGGTCGCCAGGGCCCCGCTCGCAGGGAGGAGGCCGGTCCCGTTCACTCTTACATATAGCACGAAAATAATCTGCAGCATCGCCCCGAACCAGAATTGAGGGACCGAGTAGCCTCCAAGGGAGAATATCCTCGAGATGTGGTCTGGGAGCTTGTTGTTGTGCGTCGCAGAGACGATTCCGAGCGGTACCCCAATGAGGATCGTCAGAAACGCACCGGCTAACGCGAGCTCAGCGGTGAATGGGAACCTGCTCCAAAATATGTGCCATGTCGAGTCCGTCCCCGAGATACCCGGGAGGAGTGTCAGGCCCCAGTTACCTGTCAACGCGTTGGTTAGCCAGGTGAAGTACTGCCCCCACAGAGGGACCACGCACCCGTCCAGCCCGCTGACAAACGCCGTGTAGGAAGGACAGGTCGACGTAGCCACCCCGATGGCTCGTGCAGTGATCAGCCTCGTCGCATCGTCCATCCGCGGAGTGATGTATGGGGCGAGCGCGAAGCTGACAGGGAGGAGGCCCCGAGTGAGGTAGAAGATGAGGACGCTCAGTCCGAAAAGGACGAAGACCATCAGAAGAAGGCGTCTTGCTACATAGACGTAGAGCCTCAATCAGCTCATCCGTGCGAGAGGCCGACCTAGTAAAGTGTCGCGAAGTACTGTGGCTCGCCGGTGGTGTAGATGGCCGGGTTGAAGTAGAAACCTTGGACGTTCGACGTCATCACCATGTAAATCTCCGGATAGAAGGTGGAGATGTCCATCACCCTTTGGTTCCCCACGTTCACCATCGCGATGGTCGCACTGACAACTCCTGCAGAGTCCCCGGCCGCGTTGGCCGCCTGGGCCTGAGTCCAAAGGTCACCCATCTGCTTGGTGTTCCAGCCGCCCGGAGCGGTGTAGATTCCTCCTGGGGCTAGGATGGGGCCCAGGAAGTCCATGGACCATGGATAGTCGTCGAACCAGCCGAAGCATGACTCAGCCCAGGCATACACCTGCCCCGAGAAGGCCTGGCTGACCATCTGGCCGCAGGGGACTGGCGTAACCGCCACGCTGAGCCCCATGTTGTACGTGGAGCTGACGTTGTTGATCGTACCGGCTATCTGGTTCAGTATCTGCTCATCGACGGTGTCCCCGGTCGCATAGACCAGAGACATGGTTTGCCCCGTCGGGTGGTCGCACTTTCCGGCCGAGTTCAATGTGGTGCAGCCGAAGACGTTGTTGAACATCCCGGCAGGAGCCGCCGTCCCGTTCAAGAGATTGAAGTGCGTGAGCGGGTGCTGCATGGCGTCGAGCAGCAACTGCTGAACTTTGTACGGGTTGAAACTGTAGGGCACGGTGACCGATGAACTCCACGCTCCAGCTGGCGGTATCCCCGGTGGGACGATTTGGTTCGCCACCTGCCCCAGGTTGTTGTTGTACTGCGAGTTGACGGTTGTAAGGTTCACGGAGTCAGCGAAAGCCAACCTCATCCTCAGGTCGGCGAATGGCTGGAACTGGTAGAACGTCCCGGTGAAGGGGTTGGTCACGTTCGTGTTCAGCGGGATAAAGTAGCTCGCATACTGGGTGAACGGACCGTTGATCGTGACCCCGGAAATCGTCGACACGAGCTTCTGGTTGTTCAGCCACTGTTGCCTGTTCGCCACATCATAGATGTTGGTCGTAGTGACATCGATTACCATTGCCTGCCCCGAAGATTTCGCCGCGTTCTGCAGGTCTATCTCTCGGGTCGTCTGGTCGGGGACATACTTCACCGTGACAGTCGGGATGTGTGCATGGATCTTGTTCCCAGGCCCTCCCCAGTAGTTCGGGTTGGCTTTCATCACGATGGTGTTGGATGCAGTGTCAACGCTCTGAATCGTGTAGGGGCCTGTTCCTGCCAGTGAGCCCCCTGTTGATGAATCGAAATAGGTCGCGGCGCACCCCTTCGCATTGCACGTGGCCTGGAAATCATCGAAGTACTGCGTCATCCTCTGCGTGAGGTTCCCGGACAGAGTCGGATACGGGAGAGTGTAGCCAAGGCTCGGAGTGCTCCATGTCTGGATGTCGTGCTGCATCACCCAATCTGGCGCCAGAATATTCGCCCAGAGGTTGGACAGCAGGTATGGTGTCGCCCCCTGTGGGTGCATTATGTGGAGAGTGAGGGAGAGCGGCCCAGTCATTTCCACGAAGTGTTCAGCCAGGACCGCCTTCGTATACGACGGCCCGTAAGTCTGCGCACACGCGCAAAGCGTCGTGCTCAAGCTTGGGTTCAGGAGCTGCTGGACGATCCAGGAGGCCTGCGTGCCGTGCCCGACCGGGGCGCTGCCGTCGAACACAAGCAGCCTGTTGTAAGAGAACCACACGTCCGACGAATTGAGCATTTCACCGTCGGCGAACTTGATTCCGCTTCTGAGTGTAAAGGTCATCGTCAAGCCGTCTGCGGAGAGGTGGTAGCTCTGAGCGAGCCAAGGAACCGCGTCTACGCCGTTTGTCCCGTTGAACCAGATGAGAGGCTCGTAGATGTTCTGCTCTACGGAGGCCCCGAAAATGTCATAGGAGACATGCGGGTCAAGGAACTGAATCGTCTGCAGAGTTTCGTAGGTGATCGACTGGGGGCTGGCGACGCTGCCGGTCGTGCTCTTTGTGGTCGAAGTCGAGGAGCTAGAGGAACTGGAAGAGCTAGTCGTGGTCCCTTGGGT
>DATDGE010000123.1:0-4297 GCA_036522255.1 Nitrososphaerales archaeon
TCAATGTAGTCAACAACAGCAAGACCTTGGACTTCTATCACAAATACGCTGGCACACCTGAGCTTACTGCAATAATAAACGGCGCAGTTTTCTACACAATGGAAGGCTACGACGACGTGTGGATTGCAGGACTCTCCATCCTGTCGGCGGGCGCCAACGATGGCACCGCTATCCACGCCGTCTTCCCGACTATCGCAAACGGCTTCTTCGGGCTGACAGGTTGGGAAGGGCTCTCAGGCAACGATAGGATCCCCGGTTCGTACCAGATCTGGAAGGTAGTCGCCAACGGCGCCACCTACAGCTGGACTCTGGCTGGATCCTGGGACTACAGTTCCGACACCGTCACCTGGACAAACAAACCGTAAAACAAGAGATCCCCCATCCTCTTTTTGTGAGTGCCCGATGGCACCTCTCCTCGAAGTAACGGAATTGCGGAAGGCCTTTGGAAGCCTGAACGCCCTAGACGGGGTCAGCCTTAACGTAGATGTGAAAAAAGTCCACATTCTTATCGGCCCCAACGGGTCAGGCAAGACTACACTGATCAACGCGATAAGCGGCTTCTACAAGCCCGACTCAGGGTCTGTCGTCTTTGATGGGTTGAACACAACGGGCCTCCCCCCCTACAAGGTATATCGCATGGGAATCGCGCGTACGTTCCAGGTCCCCAACTTGTTTTGGAAGCTCACGGTTCTGGAGAACGTCATGGTCGCGGAAAAGGGGCACCCCGGAGAATCATTCCTCCGTTCGCCGTTCAAGCGGAGGTGGGTGAAACACGAAACAGAGGCAACGGAGAGGGCTCTAAGAGTTCTCGAGCTCCTGGGCCTAACGAAGGTATGGAACAATCCTGCTCAAAATCTGAGCGGGGGTCAGATGAAACTCCTGGAGATGGGGAGGGTTCTCATGAGCGGGGCCAGGCTAATCCTCCTCGACGAGCCCATATCAGGAGTGAACCCGACTCTCGCCCATGAAATTTTCGGGAGGATACTCAAGCTCCGGGACGAGCTCGGGGTCACTTTTCTGATAGTGGAACACAGACTCGACATTGCGCTGAGCTATGTGGACAGCGTCACAGCGATGGCCTTCGGCAAGGTCGTCGCCGAAGGAAAACCAGAGCTCGTGATGGCTGACTCGAAGGTAATCGAAGCCTACCTGGGAGCCTAAGATGTCATTAGCTGTGGAAGAGGTATCCTCGGGCTACGGCAGACTGCAGATTCTCAACGACGTCTCCCTGGCCGCGAACCCCGGGCAGCTCACCGTCGTAGTCGGCCCGAACGGGTCCGGAAAGAGCACGCTGTTGAAGACAATCGCCGGGCTCACGAACATCTTCAAAGGCTCGGTGTCCATGGACGGCAAGACAATCTCCGGTCTGCCTTCACACGTCATCGCCAGGTCGGGGATCGCATATCTCCCTCAGACCGAGAGCACCTTCGCCCAGCTCAGTGTCGCGGAGAACTTCAGGATGGCGGCCTATACTGTTCAAAAGAAAGACTTCGAAGAAAGGATCAAGGACGCATTTAGCATCTTCCCGCAGCTAGAAAGCTACATCAAAACCAAGGTCGTAAGCCTCAGCGGTGGAGAGAGGCAGATGGTCGCCATGACCATGGCCCTCGTCAGGAAGCCCCAGGTCATCCTCTTCGACGAGCCTACCGCCAATCTCTCCCCGAAGTACTCCACCCAGGTGCTGAAGACGATTCAGAGCTTGGCAAAAGACAGGGGTCTGACCATCGTCCTTGTGGAGCAGAACGCGAGGAGGGCACTGGAGATAGGAGATTCGGCGTACCTTCTCGTGGGCGGGAGGAACGCATTCAAGGGGACGGCGAAGGAGTTGCTTTCCCACCAGGAGCTCGCCAAGCTCTACCTGGGCGTGAAAGTCTCGGGCGCATGATGACGTTTCAACCAATCAACGAATAAATAATAACGACGGTCGACACCGGTCTAAAATTGTCGAGACGTTCAACCCCCCAGAGGTCGGGCTAGTTGCCCATCGAGGACCTTATGTGGGTCGAGAAGTACAGGCCTTCTGACCTCTCGGAACTAGTCGACCAAGTTACGATAAAGAACAGACTCAAGCTCCTGATGGAAAAGAAAGAGCAACTACCGCATCTGCTCTTCGCCGGCCCGCCGGGTTCGGGGAAGACTACGACCGCAATGATCCTCTCGAAGCAGATATTGGGAGAGCACTGGCGCGACTATACACTTTCCCTCAACGCGTCGGACGAACGAGGAATCGACGTCGTCCGGGAGAGAATCAAGACCTTCGCCCGCTTTGCAGACAGAAGAGAAGGCGTCCCCTTCAGGTTAGCGGTCCTCGACGAGTGCGACGAAATGACGGGCGACGGCCAAACCGCCCTGAGGCGTATCATGGAGGAAAACTCGGAGCACACCAGGTTCATTCTGATTTGCAACTACTCGTCCGGGATTATCGAGCCCCTGCAAAGCAGGTGCGCCATCTTCAGGTTCCAGCGCCTCGACGAGGCCTCGGTCACCGAATACTTGAAGCTCATAGCCAAGAAGGAGAAATTGAAGCACAGCGGGGACGCAGTCTTCGGGGCAATCTTCGAGGCCACCCAGGGGGACCTCAGGCAGGCAATCAACCTGATGCAGGCATCCTCCGCCTCAGGAGAAATCACGACTGAAGCGGTGAAGTCTGCCTCCGGCGCCAGCGTCAAAGCCAGGGTCGCCGAAATCATCGGCCTGGCCCTGGACGGCGACTTCGACGCTTCGAGGACGAAGATGGTTGAGCTCACCCGAGTCTATGGAATCCCAGAGAGGGATTTCCTCAGGTTCGCCAACGAAGCCCTTGGCTCAATGGAGGTTCCCGATATGGCGAAGGCGATTTCAATTCTTGCTGAATACGACTACCGCCTCGTCCAGGGCTCGCAACCCGAACTCCAGCTAACGGCGATGCTCGCCCAGCTCTCTGCCCTCACAAAGAAGGCCGATTAGCTTGGACCTATCCCTTCCGAGGGGTGTCGACGACATCGAGCCAGAACGTTATGAACGTCAGGCAAAAGTGAGTTCCGCCTTCGAGGAGGTATGCCGCATTTACAACTTCCAGGTCATGGAACCGGCCTCATTGGAGCACCTTAACACGCTCAGGGCAAAGAGCGGCGAGGAAATCGACAGGGAAATCTACGCTTTCAAGGACAAGGGAGGTCGGGACATAGGCCTCCGCTTCGACCTGACCGTGGGGATCACCCGCTACGTCTGTTCCCGGAAAGACCTCCGCCTCCCCGCAAAGCTCGCCGCCTTCGGGGGCATCTGGCGGTACGACGAGCCGCAGTACGGCAGGTACAGGTGGTCCCACCAGTGGGACCTCGAGATCTTCGGTCCTCCCTCCATCGAATCGGACGCAGAAGTCATAGACGCGAGTTCGTCCATTATCAAACACGCCGGGATCCCGGACATCACCATCAAAGTGGGGGACAGACGGGTCGTCGAGGATTTCATACGAAATGGCATTGGAATCTCAGAGCAAAAAAGACTCGTCGAGCTGATGCGCGCCCTCGACAAAGTGGAAAAGAAGTCCGCCAAGGAGCTCAAATCCGAGTACGTGGCCAAGGGGTTCAAGGAGAAGGAAGTCGACGCGCTTTTTGAGTTCGGACTCCTGAAGGGAAGTCCAGACGAGGTCCTCGCCCGAGCATCCGAGCTCAAGCTCGAGGCCGTAGGCGAGCTCCGGTCGCTGGCTGACATGTTAGACCAGAGAGGTCTGAAAAACGTCGAGTACAACATGAGCATAGTACGGGGAATAGACTACTACACGGGGATCGTCTTCGAGGCCTCGGACAACAAGAACCCGAGACTTGGGTCCCTCTTCGGGGGCGGGAGGTATGACGCACTTCCCAAACTGTTCGGAAGGCTAGACCTGTCCGCTACCGGAGCCGCTGGAGGGGTCGAACGCACGGCCATGTCCCTTTCCACCCAGCCCGGCCCCCCGCGGAGCCTAGCGTACGTGGCCGTCGCCGGCAGCGAAGTCTCCGCCGAGGCTCAGCGGGCGGTTAGAAAGATCAGAGATGGTGGGATACCGTGCGAGTCCGCCTTGCAAACTAGGTCCCTCTCAAAGCAACTCGAGGACGCCAGCCGCCTCGGGGCATCCTGGGTCGTCATCCTGGGGGAGAAGGAACGGAAAGCCAGGGGAGTCACCCTCAGAAACATGAGGAGCGGAGACGAGGAACTCCTTCCTCTGGACGAAGCAATTCGGCGGATGACGCATACTTGACTGGTCGGCGCAATCTTTAATCAAAGGCCCAATGATTTCCCACGCACTGGCATGGAAAAGGCGATAGTCCTGGTGAAC
>DATDGE010000124.1:0-3759 GCA_036522255.1 Nitrososphaerales archaeon
CCTCATGGGAGTGCTTGAGGGATCGAGAACAATGGGCGCCAGTGAAGGATTCTTTATTGAAGCATTGATCGAGACAAAGATCCCCTGCGAGGCGTGGATGGGTTCAACGGAGAGAGTCAAATTCAGCCCCAGAGACGGGTCGTAATTGTAAGAGGAGCCGGACCCTGCAACCAAGATAGTAGTGGGTCTGGGACGGCTTCCAAGGTACAACGACAGAGCGGCAATGGAGGCGACAACCACCAACATGACAACCACTGCGACAACCGCAGTGCTCATGCCGGCCCTGGACGTCAGCAAAGGGAACCCTAGCTACATGGCACATCCCCAATATTAGTCTAGTTCCCGGAGCGGTCAGTCCGACCTAGCCAAGTCAGGTCAAGTCGAGGATGAGCCACGTTTCCCTTCGTAGGTCAGCTGGTAGACCAGCAGGGGCCTGAGTGGCGTCAGATCATCATGGCTTCGCCCAGGCCTGCGAAATGCGTATATCGAACAATCAGCACTAAACTCCGCTTCTGGCTTTGAACCGCATCCTGGGGCTGGCCCTGATGATCCTCCTCGTCTCAAGTTTGGTCACGAGCGCAAGCTTCGTATTGCCAGTGCGTGCCCTTTACGGTTGGCCCATCTTACTCACCAATGCATCCTATGGAACCCTAGGGAGCTACAACATCGTCGAAGCAAATCTTACTAACATTTCGCCATCGTCCTTCGACCTAGTGGTCTTCGCTGTCTGGAAGAATTCCGCATTTCAAACCATGGCAGTCACCACAGGCGGGTTGACGCTCGTCACGGCAGCGACCGCCTCCGTCCGGCACCTATGCTGTGTTCGTCTTCACCGTGACCGCAAGCAACCTACCCGTTTCGCAGACCCTCTCGTTCACCGTAACCATCTAGCCGGACACTTAGCAGGGACAAAATTTACGGTTCTAGTCCACTAGTTGCCGCAATCTTGCTAACTTCGAAATCTGCATCAGCTTAGCCACTTCCAGCGCGATGAAACGCCGCCCTCCGTCTCGGACCTTGCAAGCTAGGTAGTGCATCACGCGGAAACACTTTTCAGAAGGTCAGTCATGCTGGGAAACACTTGGTTCTTGGAGCCATAGCCGCTTTCGGGGATGTCGGCATTTTCGTTTTGAGGTTATTCTTCGGCCCCCTTCTCGCCACCCACGGTTACCCGAAGCTCACTTCAGACAGGACCAGGACGATGGGGTGGCTTGGGAGCATGGGTCTGCCGAAGCTCCTAGGGCCGCTAATAGGAACTCTCGAACTCTTTGGGGGCTTCTTTCTGGTCATCGGCTTTCTGACACCCTTGGTCGCCTTCTTCTTCTCCTTACAGTTCCTCGGAATCTACCTGTTTAGAATAAGGCTCAGCAAGAAGACCCTCACAGACTACGAGAAGGACCTGCTCTACCTCAGTGGCTCGCTTGCTCTCGTTCTGTTAGGCGGCGGGTTATACTCCGTCGACCACTTGCTTGGTCTCTGACCACACGCTTAGCTGGATGGCAGCCTCAGCGCCCACACCAGGATCATGCTGATTCCTCATCGGCCAAGTAATGGCGCCCTTCATCGGTCAACTGGTAAACGAACGGCTTGGTCGCGACGTTCCGTCTCACAAGGCCCAGCTCGAATAGCTCCTTCATGACCCGCGCCGTGTGCTCGCGCGACTTCTTGAGAGAGTCAGTAAGCTGACGCGTGTTCTTCGTGCCCTCGACGAGCAGTCTCAATGTCGCCATCTGCGTTTCATCGAGCATCAGTCCTACCATCGGTGGCATCTCAGATTGCTGCGCGGGCTCCGGCCGTGGGGTGGGGGGTGCCTGTAGAGCCTCTGGGGCCTGCTCCGGCTGTGATGGATGTGACTCCTGTGACTTTGGTTGTGACACGGGCTGTTGCATGGCTCGAGGTTCATCATCCACATCACCTGATTCCACCTCGGGTTGTGACATCGGAAGTGGTGCGGGCGGAGTCGGTGGCTGGACCATCGGCTCTGGGGCTGGGGACGGAGCCATAACTCGAGCCTGGACGACCTCCATCCTTCCCATCATGTCGAGAATCCGCTCGTCCTGCTTTCTCATCCTCTGCTCAAGGGCGTCCCAAAGGTCATGGCCAAGGTCGGAGGAGCCTGCAATCTTCTGCGAAAGCTGCCTGTACCTTACCAGGAGACCGAAGGCGAGGGCGACAAAGAAGGCCGAGGTCACAAGAAGGGCAATAGTAGTCGCGTCGTCCAGCAGGGCCATCGGCGTGACATCACTCAAGATTGTGATTTAAGCGTGACCCCATCACGAAGGATGTTGCGCCCGTCACAGGACGATGCGGTCCAGAAGGGCCCCCAGGACTTGTACGAAGCGGTCCTGATCATATTCAGAGAGTTCCCTGGCTCCGGCACCGACCAACTCGAACAGTTTGCGGACTTCCTCGACCTTTACCGCACCGAGTTGCATGCCAATCAGAACCGTGACAAGGGACTCTCTGATGTTTGTGCGGGCTTGGGTCAGGGTCCGATAATAGGAACCTATGGTCAGGGGTTTCTCAGCTCCCTTGGTTCGCCCCGATGAAGCGATTGAAGCAGCATCGCGAAATCTGATCTCTCCTGAAGCGATGCGCATGTAACTCACCAAGGACTCGAGCTGCCGTGATGTGAGTGAAGACTCTCTTACCAGACGTTCGAATAAGCTCACGCCCCATCTTGTCCGCCAAAAGAGTATTAAGACTTCCTAAGCCCGCTTTTCCGATAAACCTTGACCTTCCCCTACTTTAATGAAAATAATATCGAATCAGACCAATAACGTTTCCAAAATCTGCAAGACCCTGGGGGAGTGCATGAGACGCTATCTTATCTACCTCAAATGACAGACGAGCGGGCGAGATAGATGGGTAGGAGACGCAAGAAAACTCTTCGAGTTATCCACAGGACGCTGCCGAAGGTGTTTGCCTGCCCCAGATGCGGAATGACGACGATAAGAATCACATCGGACCAAGACGAGGAGTCACAAGACTTCGTCTTCAAGGTCACATGCGGGAACCAGAACTGCCCCCTCCACGCAGGCAGGGAGTTGAGGTACCCGTTCAAGCGAGCCGACATCGACGTGTACAACACCTTCGTTGACGACTACGCCAAAGCCGGGGCCTGAATTGATCTCTCTGGGGCCGGTAGAGACTCGTCTCCTACATCAAACGAAGAAAGGCCCAATCATCGCAGCTCTGATAGACCCGGAAGACTTCTCTCCAAAACAGGCGGCTGAGACCGCAGGCAAGGCAATCGCGGCCGGAGTCTCCCTGATTCTGGTGGGAGGGTCGACTCTGGCCAATCAAACGAGACTCGACGCTGTGGTGAAGGCGATAAGAGGTCACAATAGGTCACAGTCAGGTCACAAGTCACAGGCTGAAGTCCCAGTTGTTTTGTTCCCCGGAAACATCACAGGGGTGTCTCGGTATGCCGACGCCATACTCTTTAGCAGTCTCCTCAACTCGACCAACCCGTACTTCATCATTGGAGCCCAAGCTCTCGGAGCAGTTGAAGTCCATAGAAGCGGGATTGAGAGCATACCAATGGCATACCTAGTATTTGGAAACGGCAGCGCAACCAGTTTCATTGGCCAAGTCAATGGTTTCCCTCCCTCAAAACCGAACCTGGCGGTGATCTATTCTCTGGCGGCGAGGTACTTGGGGATGAGGACTCTCTATTTGGAGGCTGGCAGTGGAGCAGGAGAACCCGTCCCGCAGGAAACAATAAGCATGGTCAGGAAGGTCTACGACGGAATCCTA
>DATDGE010000125.1:0-3538 GCA_036522255.1 Nitrososphaerales archaeon
TATCATCAGGTCAGCTCGCTTTGCCTTTACGATTAGGAGCGGACGAACACTTTGAAGAAGTTCCAGGATGCTTCTCACGCCGGAGATCGTGAGGACGTAAGTATCACGGTGCCTGAAATTCCCTCGCCTTCTTGTAACAGAGCCCCCTCCCAGCCATTTCCTGATTGCAAAAATCACTTCCATATTGGTATTTGTAAAATAGACACTTGGATGCAGAGCAATCTTGTACTCTCTGTCCTTCCTGGTCGTCCGAGTGATCTGAATACCGCCCTCGCCATCAAGGAAAGCTGCGATGTATCCCTTCTGGGTATCTGAGAGACCGTAAACATGAATATGACTCGCTCTAACCCCTGCATGATTCCTATGAGCTCCAGCCTTATGCCCGAACAATTTCCTGTTGCTTTGAAACGACTTTCCACAGAGTTCGCAAGTGTATTGACGACCTATGTCCAACGAACAGTTCAGACTGACGGCCAAGATTTAACAGAAATACGTGCAGCATTCTATTTCGATAGAGGGGTAAGTGAAACTATGCCCAACTATTGATCTGCCAGGTACGACGCGAATACGTGGCGCAAGGCACCGATCCGGAACAAGCCACGATCCAGATAGAGAAGTCTGTCTATGAACCGAAGGAACCGTCGGACGGGAAAAGAATATTGGTCATGATCCAATGGCCACGCAGCATCTCCAAAGATAAGGTAGACGTCTAGCTGAAGGAACGAGTTCGCCATTCTGCATAAGAAGCCACTCAAAGGTAGAGACATACAGCTAAGGAGATTGGTGGAAGAATCGAAGAAGACGACGATTACCCTACTTTGTACTCAAAAAGATCCAGGGACATGCCACAGGTCAATTCTGATGGCCGCCATGGAAAAGAAGCTGTAGTTACCGACGTATGGCAATGAAATGCTTTAATGAGTAACCCGAGGAGCGGGCCCGAACTCCATGGAAGAAGGAGCACACGACGCTGGCACGGATTTTGAGGCGCTCCGCCAGAAGAGCATAGAGGCCGCCGAGGCTGCAATACGAGAGGCCTCATCACGCCCTGACCTGCATCTGGTGCAGGCAATTCAGGCCCTGGATGACACTGACAAGTATCTGAACATCACCGCGACCCGCGCTTCCGAGTGGTACGGGCTCCATTTTCCGGAGCTGACCGATATGCTCCAGGACAACGTCGTGCTCTGCAAACTAATCTCGGAGGTCGGGTCCCGGGAGGCTTTCTCCCCAGAGAACCTCGCAGGTAGAGGGTTCACGGACAAGAAGGTTGAAGCGATAATAACAGCGAGAGACAGGTCAAAGGGCGGGACCATCTCCGACGGTGACCTGGGTAGGGTCAAGGCGTTGGCCACCCTCGCGGTTCAACTCAGCACTTTGAGGGCCGGGCTCAATGATTACGTCGAATCGCAGATGAAGCGCATCTCACCAAACGTTGCAGAGGTCGCGGGGGCGACGATCGGGGCGAGGCTCATGGCAAAGGCAGGAGGTTTGGACAGGCTTGCGTCAATGCCCGCGAGCACAATACAGATCCTCGGGGCAGAGAAGGCTCTTTTCAGGTCTCTGCGCACCGGGGCAAGGCCTCCTAAGCACGGCATCCTATTCCAGCACCAGGCCGTCCATACCGCTCCGAAGTGGCAGAGGGGGAAGATCGCCCGGACCCTGGCCAACAAGATAGCCATCGCGGCCCGGGTCGATTGCTACAGAGGGTCGGAAGACGCTTCGATCAAGGCGAGTCTCGACAAGCGCCTGGAGAGCATCAAGGAGAGATACAAGGAGCCGCCTGAGAGGGGACCCGAGCCCAGATTCCGTCCGAGAAGGGACGAAAGGCCCCCGAGGCGGAACAAACCTCGGCGAAGATGAATGCCCTTCTGAGGGAGGACAGGAAGGGGAGGACGGCGCTTCTAACCAAGAACCTTACCCCTGGCAAAAGGGTCTACAACGAAGAACTCATCATCAGGGATGGCGTCGAGTACAGGACCTGGGACCCGTTCAGAAGCAAACTCGCAGCGGCCATCCTCAAAGGACTGCGCGACGACCTTGTAGGGGAAGGGGAAAAAGTGCTTTACCTCGGAGTGTCCACGGGGACCACGGCATCGCATGTTTCTGACCTGGTAGGCCCGACAGGGCTGGTAATCGGAGTGGAGTTTGCACCCAGGGTCGCCCGGGAGTTCGTCGAGCATGTTGCCCGGGAGAGGAAGAATGTGATCCCGTTTGTCGCCGACGCTCGAGACCCCTCGAAATATTCTGTCGCGAGGATGGATGTCGTGTATTGCGACATCGCACAGCCCGACCAAACAGAAATCGCTCTGGACAACTGCGAAAAGCTCCTGAAGAAAGGCGGGACCCTGCTCCTGGTGGTCAAGGCGAGGAGCATCGACGTCCTCAAGGACCCAAGACACGTGTTCGCCGAGGAGAAGCTGAAGCTGGACAAGGCGGGATTCAAAGTACACGAAGTCGTTGAGCTAAGTCCTTTCGAAAAGGACCATGCGCTGATCTTTGCTACGAGCTAGAAAGAAGTGATGAGGCTCTGCTGGAGGTTGTGCCATGTCTTCCAGCTCTTCCTGGCGTATCCTGGCAAGGATTCCCCCCTGAGCATTCTGTCCTTGAAGAATGCCCTCGTCGCCGGGTCTGACGGGTAACCGGACCCGAACTCTCCGTAGACTTCCCTCAGGAGCTCGACCTCCCTGTCCCGATTCACTTTCGCGATTATGGATGCGGCAGAGACGACCGGGTAATCCCTGTCCGCATTGTGGGCGGCGAACACCCTGCACTTTGCTTCGAGGTTCCGGACGATGTCGTCTCTGAATCTCTCCGGAATGACATCGGACGCGTCGACCGTGACCCTGTTCGCCCCCAGCTTGTCTATCACGCGAGCAAAGTGGATGGCCTCAAGGTAGTTCAGTCTCCGCAGCTTCGTGCCGGTGGTGACGACGAAGTCTATTTCGTCTGGGGTGATCATGGTCCAATGAACTCTCTCGGACACCTCCATGATTTGAGGATAGAGTCGTTCCCGTTTCGCAGAGGAAAGTTTCTTCGAGTCTTTGACGCCCATTTTCTTAAGGGCCTTCGCACCTTCTGGGCTGACGGATACTCCTGCTACGACCAAGGGTCCAAGCAGGCACCCCCTTCCGGCTTCGTCAAGGCCCCCGACGAAGTTTTCTTGGCCCCTCAATCACAACGCCAGCTCACTGTGTTTTCGGGCCTCCGACTGCCGCCAACAGGGCAGCCCCGAGCTCCTCGCCACTCGCGTCCCGGTTCTCGACCGACAGGGTCAAAATGAGCTTGGCCTTGCCCCGCAGAACGTTGAGCAAATCGTCGTCCAGTCTCTCGTGGACCACAGCAAAGATCGGCTTCCCCGATTCTATGCACCTCTTAACGGCGCGTCTGAACTCAGGGCTCACGAGTTCCATCGGGCCCACTTCGTCGATGACAATGAGCTCAGACAAATTTGCCGCCGCCGTCAAGCCCGCTGCCCCTATCTCTGCCAAGTCCGTAAGGTTGACTCTGTATCTTCCGACTCTTGGCCCGAGCTTTG
>DATDGE010000126.1:0-3433 GCA_036522255.1 Nitrososphaerales archaeon
TTTGGCAACAAGTCCCAGGTTGAGCTTGCACCTCAAGCGGCGTAGAGCGCGGAATCTCGAAAAGCATTAGAGGCCCCCGACAGGTAGGAGGTCAATGGCCTCGCATCAGATCGGACTGGATACATTCCACTACAAGTGGAACAAGGCCCACAAACCTGCGCTTACGATAGGGCCTGGCGACGACGTCACCTTTGAAATCAACGAGGTGACAAGCGGGCAGATTACAGAAGGCTCGAATGTGGATGCGGTGAAGAACCTCGATATTGCGAAGCTCTACCCGATGGCAGGCCCTGTATACGTCGAGGGAGCGATGCCAGGGGACACCCTCACCGTCGAGGTCATGGATGTTGTCCCCGGGGAGTGGGGCTGGTCGGCCATTGTCAATGGCCTTGGCCTGCTCGAGGAATTTCAGGAGCCTTACCTGTATTTGTGGAATCTGAGGAAGAAGGATTTCGCTGATTTCCAGGGAGGGATCAAGATTCCATTGCGACCCTTCTGCGGCACGATGGGGGTCGCTCTGTCGGAAGAAGGTTCGTTCGAAGTCCTCCCGCCGGGAAAGAATGGTGGGAATATGGACATCAGACACCTGGTCGCAGGGAGCATCCTGGAGCTCCCGGTCTTCGTCGATGGTGCGCTCTTCTCAACCAGCGACCTCCACGCTGCGATGGGGGACGGTGAAGTCTGCGTGACGGCGATTGAATGCCCTGGCACTGCGAGGTTCAGGTTCGGGGTCAAGAAAGATTCCAAACTCGGATGGCCTAGGTATTACAGCAAAGGCGACGAGAAGTCGAAGAAGGGTTACTACACCGCGACCGGAATCGGGCCTGACTTGATGGCTGTGACGAAGGATTCGGTCCGGAACATGATCGCTCATCTCACTAAAACCTATGGACTGACGAAGGAGGACGCCTACGTCCTGTGCAGCGTTGCTGCGGACGTGAAGATTCACGAGATCGTCGACCAGCCCAACTGGGTGGTCGGGACTACGATTTCTTTGGACATATTCCCGAACTAAAGCTAAAATCATGCAGGCGCAGATTGCAAGCGGGAGAGTAGCAGGGACCTGTCCGCAGTAACAAAGCTCGTTGAGAAGGAGCCCACCCTATGGATGGGACAGCCCCTGAAGAGAAAGGAGGACCAGCGGCTGATCACGGGTCTTGGCAAGTTCGTCGACGACGTGAAGATGCCAGGCCTGGCATACGTGGCATTGCTGAGAAGTCCATACGCCCATGCTCGTATTGCGAAACTCGATGTTAGTAAAGCCGAGGCCATCGAAGGTGTGGTCTGCACTCTAACTGGAGAAGAAGTTGCAAAGCTGACCGATCCTTTCCTCCAGATTTCCGCTGCTCCTGCCAACAAACTGAAGGACTACTGCCTGGCGGTCGGGAAGGTCCACTTCGTCGGCGAGCCCGTGGCAGCCGTCGTAGCCGAAACGAGAAGCATAGCCGAAGACGCATTGGAGCTCATCGAAGTCGAATACGAGGCCCTTGACCATGTTCTGGATGCTCGCGAGTCCCTCGATCCAAAGGCGCCTGTGATTCATGGAGAAGTGGGTTCGAACTTGGTCTTCCACGGAAAGTGGGACTACGGAGACATGGAAGCGGCGATGAAGGAGGCCGACAAAGTGTTGAAGGAAGAGCTGCACTTCCACAGGTTCAGTTCGACGCCCATAGAGAACAACGCGGTCCTTGCGCATTTCGACAAGGCGACAGGTTTCCTGACGATGTATCTCAACAATCAGATGCCCATGTTCTGCATCCCCTGGGTCTCTTTTGCCCTGCGGTTTCCGTCCAATAAGATCAGGATGATTTCTGGAGATATTGGTGGGGGATTTGGTACGAAAATAATCAGCTATCCGTACATGGTACTGACTTGTCTGCTCGCGATGAAATCCGGGCGCCCGGTCAAATGGATAGAAACGCGGACTGAGCATCTTCTGGCCGCGAACCACGGCAACGAAAGGACGTTCGAAGTCGAAATCCCTGTGAAGAATGACGGCACGATTCTAGGGTTCAAGGTCAAGGCCTGGGACGACTGCGGGGCCTACACGAGATACGAGCCGGCGGGCGCGACCATCTGGGCTCAGGTTACCCCGGGCGCATACCGGTTCAAGAACTTCCAGATGGAGTTCTTCCAATCCATGACGAACAAATGCCCCGTAGGGCCCAACAGAGGTTACTCGAGGATGCAGCACCTCTGGATGCTCGAGCGAAGTGTCGACATCGTCGCGAGGGAGCTCGGGCTAGACCCGACTGAGGTGAGGCTGAAGAATTTCATCAGACCTGATGAGATGCCGTACGTGACTCCGAGTGGCGGCATCTACGATGGTGGAGACTACCCGGAGTCGCTCCGCCGCGTCGTGAAACTCGTCGACTACTGGAGATGGAGGAAGGAACAGGAAGAAGGCAGGAAGAAAGGGAGGCTGATCGGCATCGGTCTCTCGACTGTTCTGGACTCTGGGACGAACAATTTTGGCCAGGTCAGGATTGCAAACCCTGACAATCCGTTCTCGGGGAACTCGGAGGGAGCAAGGATCTCCATAGACACACTCGGAGGGATTCAGGTTGCCCTGGGGACCGTCCCTCAGGGACAAGGGCACGAGACCTTCGCCTCCCAAATCGTGGCTGACGAGTTGGGGGTGAATCCCGACCAGGTCAGTGTGTTGGTGGGCTTCGACTCCATGGTGAACCCATACTCGCACCAGTCGGGGGCCTACGCGAGCCGCTGTGCGGTGATGGGAACCGGCGCCCTGCTGGGCGCAGCCAAGAAGCTCAAGGAAAAGGCTGCGAGGATTGCGGCACACGTACTGAAAACAGACCCGGAAAGAATAGTGTTCAAAGGCGGGGCGGCAGTCGACGGGGATTCGGGCAGGAGCATCCCACTCTGGCAGATAGGAAACATCGCCTGGGTAAACAACCTCCTTCTTCCCGAAGGGATGGAACCAGGATTGGTCGTGATCAATTACTGGAAGCCAGAATTCGGCCTGCCGGACGAGAAGTGGAGGCTCAACCAGACCCTGACGTATTCCTACCAGAGTCACGCGGCGGTCATCGAAATGGATCGCGAGACTGGGAAGTTCAAGCTCCTGCAGTACGCGATTGTTGACGACTGTGGGAAACAGATCAACCCCTTGATCGTGGAGGGACAGGTGCACGGAGCTGCGGCCCACGGCATCGGGGCGGCCATGTACGAGAACTTCGTATACAACACAGACGGCCAGCTTCAGAGCAGCACGTTCGTGGATTACCTGGTTCCGACGGCCCTGGACATCCCGCACATCGACACTGAAAGCATGGAGACCCCGTCGCTCTTCGCGCCGAAGGGGATCAAGGGCGTCGGCGAGGGAGGCGGGACTCCCCTGGCTGCCATTGCGAATGCGGTCGAGGACGCGCTCAGTCCGCTGGGAGTTGAAATCAGAGACTCTCATCAAAAC
>DATDGE010000127.1:0-4572 GCA_036522255.1 Nitrososphaerales archaeon
GTCTGAGCCGAATTTGATTCCTGGGGTGACGACATACCCCGCCTCCCTGAGCTTCTTGTATACCAGGAATTTCTCGGCGAATTCGGTGTATGAGGTTTCGCAGATGCCATGAAGCTGCTTGAGAGAGAGTTCTTTTCCGGAGTGGTCTTCGATGTCCACCACCTTCTTTGTCATGAGAAAGTACCCCTCCATCAGGTCTAGGATCAGGGGAGCGTCGAACTCGAAGTCCTTCGGCTTCGGGATCCCGAGCGGCTTGCCGTAGTAGCCCTCCTTGAAGAGCCTCCTCGAGGCTTCGATGTCCCATACAACGATTCTGTTTTCGAAGAGCCTTCCCTTCGCCTTCTTCGGCATGGTTACATTCCTAGTGCGAGGATGGTGCCTGCGTCGGCCGCGGCAAGCATGGCGTCCGCGCAGTTCTCTATCGATTCCACTAGTTCCTTTTCTGCCATCAGTTCTTTGACATTGGTCGCGTTCTTCATGATCATCGCCAGAGCCTCGCGGTAGGCGTTGTCGATTGAGGCCTCTATCTTCAGTACCTGGGACGCCATCTGGATGGACTGGTCTGGGTTGAGAGACAGTGCACGGATGCTTTCGTTCAGCTTCGATACTCCGTCGGTGAGCAGCCCGAGCAGCTCTATGACCGCTTCCCTGTACTTCTTGTCCTTGGCGGAAGCTCGCGAAATCTGGGACATTCGGAATGCGATGCCGCCTAAGTGACCGAAAATTTCTTCCACTGCGAACGAAGTTCGGAGGATGTCCTCTCTGTTGACGAGGAGGGTCCCGACCTGAGACAGCTCCCTGATCAGAGCGGTCCTGAGGGTAGCGACGTCTTCTTCGGCCTGCTTCACTCTTTCCATGGCTGCGCCCACCTGCGGCTTGTCGCCTTTGGTGAGACCGTTGAACTCCTCAAGGAGAACTCTGGTTGCGTCTAGGACCCGCCTCATCTCGTCTTGAAGTACGATGACTGTCCGCCTTCTTGCTTGGGTTTCTCCCTCTTGGCCCGACATTGGAAACTCTCGCTCCAACCCATAAAATATTGTGAATATAAGACTGGGCCCCTGGGTAAGAATTGCAACAAAACTTGCAATGCTATGACATTCTGAGTTAGCTGGCTCTACTTATCGTCGCTTCGCTTGACGTACTCTCTGAGAGGAGCCAGGAGGTTCGTGAACTCCATTGGGAAGATGTACTTTGTCGATGGTGACGCACCCAGGGCTTTCAGGGTGTCAAGATACTGGAGAGTCATTGTCTTGGCATCGATCCCCTTGGCGGCAGAAAAGATTTGGTTCAGGGCCCCGGCGTAACCCTCCGCCCTCAACACCGCGGCCTGCTTGTCCCCTTCAGCCCGGAGGATATTGGATTTCTTCTCCCCTTCAGCTACTAGTATCGATGCTTCCCGCTTTCCGTCGGCTTCAGTGACTGTCGCCCTCCTCGTTCGCTCAGCCGACATCTGTCGGACCATGGCTTCCTGGACGTCTTGCGGGGGCCTGATCTCCCGGATCTCGACATTGGTCACTTTGATCCCCCACCGCTCTGTGACTTCGTCGAGCTTCGTCCTAAGGACTTGATTGATCTGTTCCCTTTTTGCCAGGAGCTCGTCCAGCGGGATGTCTCCGACGACTGCCCTGAGGGTGGTGGTGGCGATGCCTATGGAAGCGCCCTCGAAGTTCTGCACCTGGACCACGCTCTGGGTGGCCTCGGTGACCTTGTAGTAGATCAGAAAGTCGATGTCAGTCGGAGCGTTGTCCTTGGTGATGCAGGTCTGGTGTGGGACCTCAAGGTACCTTTCCCTGAGGTCGATCTTGTTGAACCTGTTGACGAGTGGAAAGATGAACACAACCCCGGGACCCTTGGCCCCGATCAAACGCCCGAGTCTGAACACGACGAGCCTCTCGTATTCTCTGATTATCTTGATGATCGACGCGAGGAACGCTATGACAAAGACGACGACTATTCCATAAATTGCGTAGTTGATCAGGTCCCCTGTCGTCTGCAAGAAGACCGGCCCAATGAGACTCATCCGTACACCTTCTCTACCGCAAGTGTTTGGCCGCTTACTCCTTTAACTCTTATCGGGTCTCCTCGCCGAAGTTCCTGGTCTGAGGTCACGCTCCATTCCTCCGAGGCCACCATGGCTACACCCTTTCCGCCTGGCACGAGGTCAGACTCCATTCTTCCCTCTCTCCCGATCAGGACTGAAGGTTCGTTGACTTTCGGCCTGTTCTTGAGCCCCTCCCGGATGGACCGGAGGTAAAGGCTCGCCACGACTATGACCGTGCCAATGCCGACAAGGAGCCCATAGGTGATGTCTGGTATCCCGGAGAAGTTGACGGCCGGGAGGGTTGGGTTGGACGGCGACCCCGGCGGAAACTGGAATACCAGGAGGAATCCCACGATGAACACTCCGACGCCGAAGAGGGCGCTTATTCCGTGTTGCGTCTTGACCTCCAGGAAGATGAAGGCCACCCCGACTATCATAAGCAGTATCGCCACGGGAGATGCACCGAACACCCCGAGACCGAAGAGGCCGAGGGCCACCACGACCACACCGACCACCGAGAGGACGATTGTAGGGTGGTAGATGTCGGCGAGGATGGCCAATGTCCCAATCAGGAAAAGAAGGCCCGAAACGTTGGGGTTGCTGAGTATTGAAATCAACGATGACCTGGTGTCCGGGGTGTTGATGGACGAGGTGGCGGGGACCCCGAGGAATGCGAGTGCTCCCTGGAGCGTAGTTGAGTCGATGACTCCGTCGATGACATGATACTGAAGCGCCTTGTCGTCAGGATAGGACTTGCCTGCGGTCACCATCAGGCCCGTGGCCGTCTGATTTCTCCCGTGGGCCCTGGTCAGCGTCTGCATGTAGGAGGTGAAGGCATTGATGTCCTTTGTCAGAGTGGTGTTAACCTCCCCGATCGGGATCCCCGAGACTATGGGGGTCGCCGAGCCGATTGTGGTCCCTGGCTCCATGTAGATTTTGTTTGACGCTTCGGCGATGTAGGACCCCGCCGAGAAAGCGAAACTCCCCTGAGGCGCAACCAGGGTCGAGAAGTTGCCGCCCCACTGTTGATAACCTTCAATCGACGCGATCATCGACTCCATGCTCGCCCCGTCCCCCCCGTTGGTCGTGAGGACGAAGACGACCTGGCCCGCACAAAGGGATTCAGCGTTGCTGACAGTGGTGGCCATGAAGTCGGCCGCACCTGGGTCAATGTCACCATTCATTGAGGCGACATAATATCCGCTCCTGGTCGTGCACCCCTGGGAGTGGGCAGGAATGACCTGGGAGGCGAACCCCAGGAAGAGAGCGAGCGCCAGGAGTACGACGATGGACCTCAAATCTCGACTCGACTCAACTCCTCTGTCATAAATAGTGTCCCCCCATGGTGGTTCATGACTTCAGCCCGTAATGCGAGTCCCATGGCTTTGGGATCTCGGAAAGAAAGAGCGTGCTTCATTCATATTCAGCATCCTACCGACATTCGGCAATTTGCCTAAAATAGCCTGCTCAGTTTGAGAATCGCGTGAAGTCTGAGACAAGAACCCGGTCGATCGTGAAGACCCTCACTTACCGGATAGTTGTTGCCACCTTGCTCGCCCTCTTGACGTTCTACATTACAGGCAATGCAGGCACGACGACCATACTCACGGTCCTCTTCAATGTAAGCGGGACGGCGGTGTACTACGGTTTCGAAAGACTTTGGGATTCCATAAACTGGGGACGAAAATTCTAATTCGGACTGGCAACCCTGACAATCATCGGAATTCGATAATAGGCTTACATAGGGTTTCAGCCAGACTCGATATGGTTCCGAGGTGCCGAAGCCCAAAGTCACCGTGGTCGACCACCCGATGGTCACTGAGCAGCTCACTCTGGCCCGCGACAAAAGGACTAACCAGGTAGCGTTCAGGAAAGCCATCTTCAGGCTTGGGAGAATCATGGCCTATGAATTCCTAAGGACCATGGAGACCCAGTCGACCGAGGTGGAGACTCCTCTAGGAAAGGCGGCAGGTGGGCGAGTGAAAGGAAACGATAAGATTGTGATCATACTTGTTCTTCGGGCCTCGATACCTTTTGTCGAGGGGATGTACAAGAACTTCCCGATGGCAAGGACGGGGGTGATAAGTGCCTGGAGAGGAAAGCCCCCCAATTTCCCCATAGAAGTCAACTACGCGAAGATACCCAAGATCGGCCATGATGATGTCGTGATCGTAGCCGACCCGATGCTGGCGACCGGACACACTCTTGTCGAAGTTGCACGGAGAGTCGCGAAACAGGGTCGTCCGAAGAGGCTCGCCTTCATCTCAGCCATTGCTACGATGCAGGGGATCGAATTCGTCGCGAAAGCCTTCCCCCGGGCTGAGTTCTACACCTGCGCCATAGACCCCAACCTCGACGAGCATGGGTACATCGTCCCCGGGCTAGGGGACGCAGGCGATAGGTCGTTCGGCACCCCTCAATGAATACTCCCCCAGTGACGGGTCTTGCAAGCGTAAATAACGAACATTGGACTCAGATTGCCTATGACCACCTGCCCAAGTTGTGCGAGGGAGGTGAGTGGAGATGTCACA
>DATDGE010000128.1:0-5233 GCA_036522255.1 Nitrososphaerales archaeon
AGGACCACGATGCTGTCGGAGAAGAGCGGCAGAGCAAGGTCGTTGGTGTAGGTTGCCAATGCTGCGGTGACAAGGAAGAGGACCGGGGAGGGGATCAGAAAAAATGCGTAGGCAAACCATTCTTCTTCAAGGCCCTTTGGAAGGAAGGCGTTGACCCCTATGAGGAATCCCGCCAGAGTGACCGATGTCGCCATCAAGCCGCTGAAGTCTGTCAAAGATCATCCCAGAGATATGCCATACTTCCTGAGTTCCTGGTCGAGGAGGTTCTCAAGCGGGTCGAGCTGAATGCTCCCAGAACGTGACTTGGCTCCCGTGGGCCCTGCTTCAGCAACGCCCTCTACGGCCCTTGCTTCGGCAAAGGCGGGTCTGGCCAGCTGTTTCTGGGCAATCATCCTTGCGAGCTTCCTGGCGGCGACACGCCTTGGGCTGAGGAACCCGAACATTCTTGTGATTGAACGCAGATTGGAATTTAATGCTTCCTCTCAGAGCTTTCCTACATTGCGTCTAAGGCCTTAGCGTCTTCCTCGGCAACTTTCTCAAAATTCGACTTCGCCGGCCCCTTTGCAAAAAATCCCAAGGCCCCGAGCTCCATCTCAGCCCAGTAGTGCAAGTCCGTTCCCGAAGGGGTTTCTTTCAATTCAATCACGATCTTGCTCCCCTTGCCATCACCTTCGAGGGTGTTTATCTCGAACTTGTGCTCGCCAATGTTTCGAACCAGCTTGTTGACCGCTCTTAGTTTCCTCCCCATGATCTGCATATGCTGTTCCAGGGTTATTGTGTCCCCGTCCGTGCTCATTATCTTGACTTCCTTCACGAAACTTGGGTGAATCTTCGGGAGATTTTCGGGATGCATGTAGTAATCCATGGCCGTGCTGAGTGGTGCTCTCGTCTGTTTACTCACTTCGAACTTCGCGGGCATTGTGTTTCGCAGACTACCGTTACGTAATAAGCATTCAGGCGGAGTTCGAATGATATCCAGGCTACACTCCTCTGGTGGTAACTACCTGCTTATGCGACGAATTCGTCCTATGGAGGCGGAGTCACGGAAATTCGTGAAGCTGCTGGATGGCAAGACCGCAGTGATCTATGGAGCTGCCGGTGGAATAGGGACCGGGGTCGCCAAGGCCTTCGCCAAGGAGGGTGCGACAGTTTTCCTAACAGGTCGTACGATTGCCCCACTTGAATCCTTGGCGGAGCAGATTTCCAAGGCCGGTGGGGCCGCCGAAATCGCGAGTGTCGACGCCCTCAATCCAAAGTCAGTCGAGGAACATCTCCGGAAGTTGGTCGCAAGCAAGGGCAAGCTCGATGTCTCGTTCAACCTGATAGGGACCAATGTTGCAATGGGCTCCAGCCTGAGCGAGTTGTCGGAAGAACAGTTCGTCAGGGCCACCTACGCCCGAGTGACGTCATATTTCGTAACGATGACATCCGCAGCTCGCATCATGGAGAAGCAGGGGAAGGGGGTCATCCTTGGCCTCACCACCCCGAACTCCCGGCTGCCGATGCCGAAAATGGGAGGGTTCGTAATCGCGGGAGCGGCGATCGAGGCGCTTTGCCGGCAGTTAGCCCTCGAAGTGGGGCCCAAGGGAGTCCGAGTTGTGTGCCTTCGAACAGGCGGCACACCGGATAACCCAGTACTACAAGAGGTGTACACCTACCTCGCCAAGATCAGAGGGACAACCAGGGAAGCTGTCGAGAAAGCAGAAGGTGAACGCACAGCGCTGAAACGAATTCCCCTCGTCGCCGAGGTGGCGAACGCCGCGGTCCTGGTGGCTTCGGACTACGCCAGCGCAATCACCGCGACGACCGTGAACGCCAGTGGCGGAGAACTAGTAGATTAGAAACCCAACGTTAGAACTCGGATCCCTTGAGAATCCAGCTAGAAACGGGCCATGGAAGAAACCTCGAAAGTCCTCCATGGTGCTATCTTCTGTGGGGGGTGCCAGCAGTCTTGGCGGCTGCGACGGCTTCCGCTTACCAACAAGCCACCATATCATATCCCTAACGCTTGCTGGAAGCTTGTGGGTGTTCTCGGTGGGGTGGGCCGGCGTGGGATGCTTCGCGAACGCCCGGTCGTGTGGGCGGGTCCATTGTCTGGTTGACGGAATCGGCTTCCCTTTGCTAGCTTTCGCCGGCGCCCTTAACGTATTAGCCGTGGTTTCGTTCAGTTGGAACTTCTTTTGGGGCGCCTTCGCTCATCCTGATTGTGAGCTTCATACCAGAATTCCTTTGGAAGAGGTATTCTCCGTCCGCAACCCTCAGACGGCACGCTCGCTGACACGAAGTTGCAAATCCTTTTCTGGGCGGATTGAGCCTCAACGCTTGCTTGGCTCCAGGTCGGAAGAGGGCGCAGGCAAGGCATGCTCGGAAAGTCGGGATTTTCCTGGAAAGTCTTTCGCTTCAAGACACCTTCACGTTTGCGAGGCTGGCCGACAGAAGGGGATTCCACAGCATATGGCTCCCTGAGATTACCTGGTCCGATGCTTTCAGCCTAGCAACTGCCGCGGCCATGAGCACGAAAAGGGTGAAAATCGCCACGGGTGTCGTCGGAATATTCGGTCGGTCGCCCGCGCTGATGGCGATGAGCGTAGCGGGCCTGGACGAACTCAGCAACGGAAGGGCGATTCTTGGGCTTGGGACTCAGGCGAGGCCGTACGTCGAGCTCTGGCACAGCGTAAGATTCGAGAAACCATTGCTCAGGATGAAGGAATACGTGACTGCATTAAGAAAGATACTCTTGAATCCGTTCAATCTCACCTACTTCAAAGGGGAAATTTTCGATATTGAGGGGTTCGTACTGACTGCTAAGCCCAAGAATCCCCGGATCCCCATCTTCGTCGCAGCCATCGGCCCTCGCATGCAGCGTGTGGCAGGAGAAGTTGGGGACGGCGTAATCGGCTACCTGTACTCCCTTCGCTATCTGAAGGAACATCTGATTCCTAATCTGAGAGAAGGAGCCGAGAAGGCGGGGCGCGATGTCAAAGAGATTGAGATTGCCGTCGGTCTTCCGGCACTGATTTCCGATAGCGACAATAGATTTGAAATGATTAAGCCGCTGGTCGCTGTGTTCACTGTCGCGACGGGCTCATCTCCTTCTTACCAGACGATTCTCAACGAACTCGGATACGCAGACAACGTGAAGAAGATACAGCAGAAGATGAGGGAGGGCGACGTCAAAGGCGCTGTCAAGTACATACCAGACGAAATGGCCCGTGAAGTGACATTCTGCGGAACCAAACGCGAGGTGAATGACCGAATTGAAGAATATAGGAAAAATGGCGTGACATTGCCGTTGTTGAATCCCACTCCGCCATACGCTTACTATCCGCTCTTCCCGACCCATCTGCCTGACTCGCTCGGCGCGGGCAGCGTCGATTACAAGGGTCTCAGGAGTCAGGTCAGGACAATCATCGAAAACGTCGGGAACTAACCACTTTCATTATGCTTCCCGCAGGAAAACAACGCGCTGCAAAAGCGCGTAGCCTTATTTCGAAGCACCCGGAGAAGGCCCCGACATGACCGGGATGAGGAAATACCGAACTTCGAAGAGCTGCGACTGGCAGACGACGGCCAATCTGAGGAAGAATCCTTCAGAAATACGCCACGAGCTTCTCTGGGCCTTGGCTTTGTCGACGCCCATCATGACGAATCCAACAAAACCGGAGATGATTAGTCAACCGATAGTCAGCGTCCAAACTGGGCTCACTCTGCTTCAAAACGTTTCAGTCTATTCATCGCTTCACGCAGTGTTTGGTCCCTCTTCGCGAAACTGAACCTGACCTTCGACCTTCCCATTTCTTTGTGTGCGAAGAAGCTTGAGCCCGGAACTGCAGCGACTTTGGCGTTCTTGGTCAGGTTGCGAGCGAAGGTCGTGTCGTCCGCTGTACTAATCGAAGAGAAATCAGCAAGGACGTAGTAAGCACCTTCCGGGCTGGCGGCACGGAAACCGAGGTTCTGAAGAGATTTGACGACGAAGTCGCGTCTCCTTTGGTACTCTTTTGCAAGTCTGGAGTAATACGATTTGGGGAGCTTCAATGCTTCGATCCCCGCTTTCTGGAAAGGCGTGGGGGCGCAGACGGTTGTGTAGTCGTGGACCTTCCTAATTGCATTGGTGATCTCCTTGGCAGCTATGGCGTACCCAACACGCCAGCCGGTAACGCTGTATGTCTTGGACAGACCGGAAATGGTGACGGTTCTATCGCTCATGCCGTCTAGCGATGCCAAGCTGATGTGCTTTCGTCCATCGTAAACTATGTGCTCGTATATTTCGTCCGTGATGGCTATGGCATCAAAGTCTGCGCAGAGGTCGGCCACTAGTTTGAGTTCGGCTTCGTTCAAGACCTTGCCTGATGGGTTGTTCGGCGTGTTGACGATTATCGCCTTGGTTCGAGAGCTGAACGCTGCTTTGAGTTCTTCCTCGTCAAGACTCAGGCCTTCCTCCCCGAGCCTCACGTGAATGGGCCTCGCTCCAGCGATGATGGTGGCTGGAACGTAGTTCTCGTAGAATGGCTCTGGAATTATTACCTCGCCTCCGACATCGACTGTGGCGACGATGGACACCGTCATCGCCTCCGTTGAACCGCATGTCACCGTTACATCGGTCGCCGGGTTAGCTTGAATCCCGTTGAAACGTAGCGCCTTCTCGGCTATCGCCTCCCGAAGCCCCGCAGACCCCCAGGTGGTTTCGTATTGGTTGAAGTCCTCTATGATTGCCTTCGTGGCGGCGCCTTTGACTGTTGAAGGTGCTTCGAAATCCGGCATCCCCGGGGCGAGGTTTATCGCGCCGCTCTCTTCAGCCAGACGAGTCATCTCTCGTATCACAGACTCGGTGAATAACTGTACCCTCTTTGAATAGCGGAGCTTTTCCCTCTTGGCTTTCAACTGCGGGAATCGGGAAGTCGCTGAACCTTGGTTATCAAGCCTCCGTTGGGATTACTCAGCGTGGTAGGTTCAGCCGACCGGCTTCTTTGCGATGATATGCGAACTGAAGTATTTGAACGGGTACTTCCCAATGTTCGAGTCGGACACGTGCTCGATTTCTACGTCTTGGAATCCCGCGCCACCAAGTAGAGTCCTGTATTCTGAGTCGGTGAGGGCCCCCGCGATGCAGGCAGCCCAAGCATCCATGTCTTTCCTTGCTGTTTCTGAAATTTCGTTTTGCAGAGTGATGTCTGCAACTGCAAAAACTCCCCCTTCCTTCAGAACTCGAAAAGACTCCTTAAGGACGGCAGGT
>DATDGE010000129.1:0-8915 GCA_036522255.1 Nitrososphaerales archaeon
TTCACCATGTCGTATCCACAAACGCCCATGGCAGGGAACGAAAACCTCCTGTGCAATTCTGTCTCATAGTTCAGGAGTTCAGGCACGCGCCTGTGGTCAAAGAAGCATGACATCTCGGCAGCCGCCCTCATTCCATATCCGTGTGAGGAGTAGTCGTAGGCCAGATCTGAGAAGCCCTTGATGACAGAGCGTGAGTCCACCTTGCCGTTTACGATGTACACCTCGTCATAGTTCTTGACCTTGAGGGTCCCTTCCTTCTCTCGCCTGTCCACATCAATTCCGAACCTCTTCATCGCTGCTTCCGCTTCCGCAGGAGTCTCTTCTGAGCAAGCATAGATTAGCCCGTCATACTCGCCACCCAACTTCAGATGAGTAAAGAGAACGTCTTCCTTTCTCTCGTTGGAGTCATAGATGAGAACGGCGTGAGTCCCTGGTGCCATCCCGTCCAGTTCTTTCTTCACGTCTCGCGAGATCATGGCAACAAACAAGACGGGGATTGAGTTATGCTATTTTGGCAGATTCCAGAACAAGATAGATAGGGTTCTTGTTCTAACCAAGACCTGGCGGGCAATCTCGAGGCCGGTATTTTGGTCAAGAGCCCCTTTTCAGAAGCGCCCTTTCTTGACCCGTGCTGCTTTACGTTCCCCGGCGGTCTTCGCGAAGGCCCGACGGATAAGGGCCTCTTCGTTGCGGCTCAAGGAGAGCCCCCTCCTCTCCATCATCCTTCTTTGCGTCTCCAAGACCGACTCGAGTAGTAGCTCGATGACTTTCTTAGGTCCGGAATCGAAGTATGTGAAGCTCGGGACGTCTATATCTGCGCGGCCTGACACGTGTGACCCGGTCCCTATCGCTTTTCCTGCGTAGACCAGGGCACCAATCGAGACCTTGCACATGTCCCCGATGACGGGTCCAAGCTTCGGCATCCCGCTGTCGATTTTCTTTCCCCCCACGACAAGATTGACATTCCCGTAGGTGTTCTTCAGGTTGCTAAATGTGCTACCGGCGCCAAGGTTCACCCACGAACCAACGTAGGAATCACCTACATATCCGTGGTGCGCCTTGTTGGTGAAGGGCATGATGATGGAGTTTTCTACCTGGCCGCCGACCTTGCATGATTCGAATATGGATGTCCCCCCGCCGACGAGGGCAGAATAGATCTTGGCCTTCGGACCGATGTAGCACGGGCCCATTATCCTGCTGAAGCTTTCTATCGCCGCTCCGTCCCCCACAATTATCGGGCCAAGCCTGGCGTCGAAAGTCACGTTGGGTTCGATTTCTGCTCCAGCCTCGATCATGATGTTGGACGCCTGGCCTCTTAGTTCCAGGCCGCGCGGAAGCGGCATCAGGTCTTGGAAGCGTTTGGCCTGTTCGGCGATGGCCAGGCCGTTGCTCTCGACGAGTCCCCAGTATCCCTCGAAAAGGGAGCCTTGAGGCGCCTTTGCCCTCTCGACCCGTTTAGCAAGCCGCAATGCATCTTTCTTCATAATGACCCCAGGCTTCGCTGGCCCTGATTCCACCCTCGCTGCGAGGAGGTGCCCGTCCGCGGTTGCTACGAAGGGCTCTGACTTCGAAGCGAGTGAAAGCAGCTCCTCGCTTGGCTTTGCCCGGGCGTTGATGAAGAAAGCTGGCCCGTCGGTCTTCTCGTTGTAGGCCTTCCCGGTCGAATCCTTCGTAACTGCGGCGAGTTCGTCTCGTCCCCACAGACCGATGTCTGTGGCGTCTGGAATCTTTTCAACGAGGGCGTCAAGGAGGGTTTTCGTCCCCCGCCGGAGCTGACTGGTATGCCTGAGCAGTGTCAGCGGGCCGAACCGCGAAAAGTCCTCGTCCTCAAACGCGATTACCTTCGTTTGGCTGTCCCACCCAGAGCAAAGTTCTTTGTGTACAGATCGTTGGCATCCCGGTAGGACTTCCGATCCCCGATGTCGATGAATTCTCCGTCGACCTTGACGGCGTACAGTTTGGCCCCCTTGGCCTGGGCCTCATTGAAAGCATCGTTCATTTCATATATTCGGCCAGGAGGGATGTACTTCAGGAAAGCCTTCTCCATCACGTAGCATCCGACGTTGATGTACCCTGAGAACTTGGGTTTCTCCTTCCATTCAATGAGTCGACCGCTTTTGTCTGTCTCCATGAAACCGTATTTCATTTCGGCGCTATAGTTCATCAAGACCATTGTGGCTGTTGCTTTCTTTTGAGCGTGGAAGTCGAGGGCCTTCTGCAGGTCGAAGTTGAGGAGGGCATCGCCATAGACGCACACGAACCTCCCTCTGATCTTCGATTCTGCGGCCTTGAGCTGACCCGCCGTCCCCATAGGATGCGGGGAAGTAGCGTACTTTATCTCCATCCCCCACTCGGACCCGTTGCCGAAGTATTCCTGAAGCATCTTACCAAGATACCCGGTGGACACGACGACTTCGGAGATCCCCGCTCCCTTCAGCCACTCCAGTATGTGCTCCATAATCGGCTTTGGGCCGACGGGGAGCATGGGCTTAGGAAGCAGGAAAGTGTAGGGCCTTAGCCGCGTTCCGAGCCCTCCGGCGAGAATGATAGCTTGAGTCCTACTGGTCTTCAGTCAGCCCGCCTCTTGGGCTAAGGCCGGCTATCTCGTCCTTATACGCTTCATCTGTCCCCGAGAGGATGCAGGGGTCGACTACGAGCCCCTTTACACCAATTGAGACGACCCTGGCAAGGTCTCCTTCGGTCATTTTCTTCTGCGTCCGAAGGTACACGGGTTTGGCGGAAAGGTTCACTATCACTCCCAGGGTAGCGAAGTCCAGGACGCTGAAGGGGGCACCCCTGGCTTGATGCGGAACTGCGGCAAGGTCGATTGCATCCATGCCCTCCATGGCCGAGAGTTGCTTTACCTGTTCGAGGATGTAGCCAGTTGAAATCGCGCTGATCTTCTTGACTCTCTGGTCCGAAAGTACGAAGGTCGGCATCTGGTGGGCGTACATCTCCACAAAACTGAAAGAGCTGGACATTATCCGTTCCCAGTACTCCTCTGTGACCATCTTCCCTCCTCCAATGAAGATCCCGCAGGGGACCGACACGGTTGATATCACGTCGTTGAGGTAGGCGTCGTGGAGGTCGTAGCTCCCGAAGTGGCTCGGGGATGAACCTTCATCGCCGTCAATGTTGAGCATCACGGCGTCCGCGCCGCCCTCGACCGCTTGCACGGCAAGAGAGGTGCTGTTCTTTGGAAGGCTGGCAATAACAGTGTACTTTCTTTCTTTCGATACTACTTCCAGTGACCTTCGCAGCTGTCCTACCGACTCCATACTGCCTTGGCGTGATTTCGTATGGGCTCCTTAGAAGAGAACTGCTCAAATGTGGTTAATGGTGTGATAAATTACATTTCATCACGGGGGGGACTACGCGAGCCAGACGGTAACCCCAAGGACGAGGAAGATTATGGTAAGGTAGGGACTCGTAAATTTGAACAAAGTCCACGCTGTCTTGCTGCTCTGATTAAGGGCAAGCTTCCCGCTGTATACGAGGACGACCCCTCCGAGGGCTATCGCGGTAAGGGTGTAGAAGATGCTGACTGGAGTAAAAAGGAAGATTGCCACTGAGAACACCGCAAGGAGCGCACTGGTCCCGGCGATACATATCGAGGCGATCTTGTTCCCGAATACCACAGGAAGCATAGGAACTTTGGCGGCTTCGTAGTCTTCCTTGGTGAAGATGGCGAGGCTCCAGATGTGGGTAGGAATCCAGACGATTACCAGGGCCGACATGTAAAGAGCGATGGGTGCGACGGTTCCCGCGACCGCCGAGAAGCCGACAAGGACGGGCATCCCCCCTGATATCCCTCCAAGGATTATGTTCAGCCAGCTTCTCCGCTTCAAAAGTAGTGAGTAGACTACGACGTTGTCGAGGAGGCCTATCAGCATGAAGGAAGCAGAGATTGCATTGATGAGCAAGAGCGGAATGACCACAGATAGAGTCGCCATCGTCAAGCCAAGCGCAAGGGCGCTTCTGGGCTTGATCTCACCGGACGGGATGGCGCGCTTCATCGTACGCTTCATCAAGCTGTCGATGTCTCTGTCGTGGTAATTCGTGAGGATGTCGGCGGATGCACTCCCCAGGACTAGGGCCAATGTCCCAGTCACGAAGAGCGACGGGGTCAGCGTGGAGCCTGGGGTCTCCTTGTAAGCCACGACCATTGCGATGACGCCTGTGAAGACCAACAAGCCCCAGATCTTTGGCTTGGTGAGCCTCCAGTAGTTCCCCAGTGACTTCGTGAGCCCCATTTGATGAGAGCCGGCTTCAGCGAGAATAAAACGATAGCGCAAATTCCCACCTTGGGATCTTATTTGGCGTCGAACAGGTAATATCGGAAGTGAGATGTCACACATGGAACCGGGGTACCTGACAGACCTATGCTCTTCTGCGAATACTGTGGAAAACCTGTGGCCTAGCCTGGTCAGCCCATCGACTTCTCATCCTTCGCCCGTCGCAGTGTGACTTCATTCTCCGAAACGTAGAGGACTATTTCGTCACCTACCTTCCACCCGAAGCCCTCAATGATCGGACGAGGTAACGTAATGCGGAGGCTGTTTCCAGTCTTGCCGAGCTTGACCCTGAATACGACTGGCACTATTGAGTCCGGTTATTACCTGAATTTAAGCCTAGGTTAGTCAACTTAGAGGACACCTTGGGTCAACCTGCCCTACACAGAGCCGATATATCACTCCTGTAATAACGCAGATGATAACGTGGCTTCCCGGAGTCATGCGAAGGCGCAGTTGAAGCAGGAATTCCGCTGGGATGACCTTCGTGTAGAGCTGACGGACCTTGAAGCCAATGGGACGTAATTTAACTACCTCTCCCGACAATCGCCGCCTGTGACCGAACCGGGCAACAGAAGGGCCCTTTCATCTGCTGAAGGCTTCGACAAAATCTTCGAGATGGTCAAAAGTGCCACCGAGCACACGCTGGGAAAGCACAGAGCCGGCCTCACACTCGTGCTAGGGGATATTCCCAATAGCGTCGGTGCCTATCACGAGATGGGGTCGAACGCGATCGTCATGAACAGGAACATTCTCAGAATCGTTGAGAAGCTCTCGAAGACCAGGTCCAGAAGAAACTCATACGTCTTCATGATTCTTCTCCACGAGTATCTCCATACCCTTGGGTACACCAGCGACAGGCAGGTGAGGAATCTGAGCAGGCAGATCACCGACGAATATCTGGGGAGAAGCCACCTGGCCTCAGAAATGGCCGTCCGCCCCCTTGACCAGTTCTTCCCTGACCTCGATAGGCTTTCTGGGTTCAGGGACAATGGAGAATATCAGACCGTGCGCAGATTCGACAGTTCGAGCACCCCCTACATCGGCTGACCTGAGAACCTGTAAATACGGCGCAATTTCGCGGCGCTCTTCGAAAGCCTACGGCGTCTCTTCAGCTAGGCCTCATTGTTCTCGACATCGTTACCTCTTGGATCAGAATGATACTGGCGCTCATACTGAGCGTCGTCTTCGCACTTGCGGTCGGGATATGGGCGGCCCGGAGCCGCCGCGCCGAGAGCGTCTTGATTCCCCTGCTCGACATTCTGCAGTCCATCCCGATCCTTGGATTTTTCCCGGTAGTAATTGCGGGGATCTATGGAGCTTCGCCCAACCTGATCGGCGCCAATTTGGCAGTCATTTTCTTGATTTTTACGAGCATGTCATGGAACATCGCTTTCGGCGTCTACGAGGCCGTCAAGGCGATTCCCCAAGACTACGCTGACCTCCTCAACGTTTCCAAGGCTGGCGTATTGGAGAGGTTGAGGTCGTTGTACATCCCAGCCGCCATGAGCAGGGTCGCCTACAATACTCAGACATCCTGGGCCGTTGGGCTCTTCTATTTGGTGGCAAGCGAAATCATTACGATTGGTTGTCCGAACCCGAACTGTTACGGCTTAGCTGCGGGGTCTGGGGTTAACACCGTAAATCATACATTTTCCGTGCCGGTTTATTTCGGCATTGGAATCGGAGCGAACACATTCTACAGTGAAGGGGACCTCCTAAACTACTACGCCCTGATCATCGCTCTGATATTAGCGGTCGTCGTTTGGAGATTCGTCTTTCTTAGGGAGTTTGCCCTTTGGTCCGAGAAATACAAGATGATTGAAGAACCTAGAGAGTTTCATAGAGATCCAATCATGCGGATCTACTCCTGGGTAAATCAGAGGAGCGTGTCGAGACTATTCTTGCTGACCCATGGAAGAGGAGTGACCAGGTTCACTTCGGTGTTTTCACGATTCAGGAAAGGATTCAAGTACGCACTTCTCATCTTTGTTGCAGGATTCCTCCTCCTGCTCTTCAGCAGCGTGGCCGCATCAGGGGGTCTGAATCCAGGAAGCTTGCCTTCTTTTGGAACATTCGTTTCAGATGAAGCAATAGTCCTCTACGCCCTGGGGGCATCGTTCATCAGGGTATGGTATGTGTATGCCATTTGCGTCGCGATCGGCCTGCCTCTGGGAATCGCCATTTCGTTGAACTTCCGACTCTATGACCTTGTCTCCCCAATCTTGGAGGTGATTTCCTCTATTCCAGCCCCAATCCTCCTGCCTGCCATCGTCCTTGTACCAGTCATCGGAGGAGCTTCAGAGGCCGTGGCAGCCATCGTCATTATCCTCTCGATGATCTGGTACATAATCTTCAACGTAATGGCTGGCGTGAGGACCCTTCCGGCAGACCTGAAGGATCTTCCTCATGTCTTTGGAGTGGGGAGGCTTTCCGCCTGGCGCAGTGTGTACATACCCGGAGCAATCACAGGCCTGGTAACCGGATCGATAACCGCCATAGGCGGCGCATGGAACGCTCTGATCATCGCGGAGTATTTCACGACCACTACTTCTCTGGGGCAAACCCAGCTCGTCACAGAGGTCGGGACGGGGATCGGGAAGACAATTGTAAAAGCCACAAACAGCGGAGACTTCCTGACGGTCACACTTGCCATAGCCTCCATGACTATTCTGATCGTGCTGTTCAATCTGACTGTCTGGAGAAGGATTTACCACTTTGCAACCAAGCGGTATACGTATAACCGATAGGCCAGGGGAGGCCGTTCCGTTGTCGCAAGACCAAGCGCAACTTTCCAAAGGTTCCACCATCGTAACCGTAGGCCACGTCAGCCTCGACTATCACAAGGAAAAGGAGCCCCTCCCTGTATTGGCCGATGTATCCATGACGGCAAGCAAGGACGAGCTGGTCGCCATAACAGGACCGTCAGGCTGCGGCAAGTCGACCCTGCTTCGAATAATCTCGGGACTCATCAAACCGACTTCAGGCTCGGTCAGGGTCCTTGATTCGGAGGTAACAGGTCCCCGGAACGACATAGCCATAGTGTTCCAGAATTTTGTCTTGCTTCCGTGGAGGACTGCCCTCGAAAATGTGCTGTTCGGCCTCAGTTCGCGGACAGACCTTTCTGACGCTCAGAGGAAGGAAAAGGCCGAAGGCGCCCTTGAGATGGCGGGCCTATCGGGCTTCGAGAACGTCTATCCAGGGGAACTCTCCGGGGGGATGAAGCAGCGGGTCGGAGTCGCAAGGGCTCTCGCGACGGAGCCCAAGGTGATGTTGATGGACGAACCGTTCAGTTCCCTTGATGACCTTACCGCTGAGAGGCTTCGCAAGGAAACATACTCCATGCTCATCAGTCCGCAGACTTCCGTGGAGACGGTGATCTTGGTGAGTCACAATGTCGAGGAGATCATCGAACTTGCCGACAAGGTCGTGGTCCTTTCCGCCAGGCCGGGGCACGTCGCAGGGGAACTCAAAATCGACATCCCAAGACCAAGGAACAAGAAATCAGATGAATTCTTCGCATGGGTGGACAAGGTTTACGCGTTACTATCATGAGCTCTCTTGACCTCCTTAAATCACGAGTTGAAAAAGAGGGGTTGAGCGGATAATTGGCAGAGCCGGGCAGACCACTTCCTACGGCCCTGCTCATGCCCGCCAATGTGAGGGCAGGTCAGGTGATCAGCCTAGTCGAAATAACCGGGAGCATTGGTGGCAAGGTGAACGCCCCAAAGCTCGCGGACGAATTGGGGGCCGATGTCGCGGTCCTGTTGCCGATTCTTGACGGCGCGGAGATGCTGGGACTGGTACGGACCGACAGGGGGGAAGTCCACCTCACCGAGCTCGGTTTGAAATTCCAGAAGACTTCGAAGAACAAAGTAAAGCTGCTAAGAGACAGGTTGGCCACGATCGAGCCTTTCCGCACCGCCTTGGAGCTTGCCTCGCACGGCAAACCAGTCACCGCTGCTCGTGTCGCGGACACACTCGCAGAGATGGGACTAAAATGGCACTACCAGCCCGAGCTGAACGAGTCGCTGATACGAATGCTGCTGATCCACTGGGCGATCTACGCCGGCCTCCTGGAATACGACGGCAAATCAGGAAAGTTCCAGAAGGCCTAGGCCCCTCCGAATGAATGGATCGCAGAGCCATCTACGATTGTGGCTGCTATCCCCACCTTCCTGAATAGCGCAGGATGCATGCCTCCTACGTCTGAGTCGAAGAGGGTCATGTCGGCCCGGCCCCCTTCTACCAGCGAGGAACCAGACTCATCGAATCCGTTGGAGGCCGAGTTTGAAGTGTAGAGCCCGAGGGCCTCTGCCGGGGTAAGTGACTCGTCAGGAGCGATCCCACCCCTGACCATGGATGCCCACATCCCAAGTACGGGGCTCATGGATTCGACCGGAGAGTCAGAGCTGCCCGATGCGACCAGTCCTTGGTCTAACATTGATTTCAGGGGATAGAGGTCTCCAGCTCTCTCTGCACCCAGGCGGTCTGTCGCCCAGGTGTCGGATGTGATGAACAGGGGCTGGATTGTTGCACGGATGCCGTGGCGAGCCATCTTTGACCGGAGGTCCCTGGGTAGCAAGCTTGCGTGTTCGATCCTGTGCCTCCTCGGATTCCTTG
>DATDGE010000130.1:0-3038 GCA_036522255.1 Nitrososphaerales archaeon
GCAGGGGGACGCATCTATCGACCACCGGAGGCCGCCCTGCGACAAGGATTATGGCATCGTCGACCCCGCTCTGCAGCTCAGCCCTGAGATTTGCCTCCTCGGCTTCTGAGAGACCCTGCCTTCGAAATTCGTCGGAATGGATAATCCCTCCGAGAGAGTTTGCCCTGGCTACTTCGGCGACCTCCTTCCCAAGCCTGATGTCTTGATAGGGTTCCCAGCCCATCAGCCCGCCCAGGCCCGCAGCGACTATCGCGACTACCTTGCCCCCATCAACGAGCTCTCTTCTGGCCACCTTCGAAGCGGTTCCATCCATGACACCTGTCACGTCTCGGGTTTTGCATTTGACTCGCCTCAAGCCCTTTTCGCCCAGCTTCTCAGCGATTCGCATCAAGCCCGACTGCCTTTTCCTTTCGTATTCCACTACCTTTGGGAGGAGGTTCAGCCTTTGGACGCCCTTGACCTCGACGACCTTTCCACCCGTCAGGGACACGTTGAGGTCCTGCCTGATCGTACCCAAGCCTCGCGCGACGCGCCCCGTCGACCTAAGCGCCCTTCCGAGATGCAGGGCGACCCTCGTGACGAACTCTGGGTCGCCGGGAACAGGGTCAAGGGCGACCTCGACAAGTGCGACCCCGAGCCTGTCGAGCGCAAAGCGCCTCGATGACTCGTCCTCGCCAAGGATCCTCGCGGCGTCTTCCTCCAGTGTGACCGACTGAACACCAACCTGGGTACCATTGACCTTGAACGACCCTCCGAGACCTACGACGGCTGTGCGCTGGAAGCCTGTGGTGTTGGACCCATCAATGACGATCTTCCGCATGACGTGGACCTCGTCGACGAGGTTGGAACCGAGCGTCTTGGCAACGAGCAGGGCCGAGTCCAGCCCCTCTTCGCTGAGGGGATGAGGAGGCTCCTCGTCGGCTTCGACCAGGCAGGACGATTCGGGATTCCAAAGATACAGGTTGGACTTTGCCTTCGAATACTCGAATATCGCGGCTGGGTCGATGCGCCCGAGCTCGCTCTGCGCTGGCCTCAGTTTCCTTTCGAAGTGATATGGAAATTCCTCAGATTTTGTAGTAGGGCAGGAGCAGAAGAGTTTCGTGGGCGACGCGATCTGTTGATGGATCTCAAGTCCGACCCTGACTCCTTCGACCGCCTGCGGACCTGTCACAGGGGCTCGCCTGGGAAAGTCCGTGAAGTCGTTTCGCCGGCTATGTTTTTGGCCATCATTTCTTTCGCCTTTCCCGGAGAGCGGCTGTTGCCGAGTACCCACATCAGCTTGACCAGCGCCGTCTCACCCAGCATGTCCTCGAGAGGCAGGACGCCGACATGGAGGAGGTCTCGCCCCGTATCGTACACGTTCAAGTCGACCCTCCCTCCGCTGCACTGAGACGTCATGCAAGCCAGGCCGCCCCCATCGACGAACAGTCCGAGTTCGCGCACCACCTCCTTGCTGACGTGGCCGAGTCCCGTCCCTTCGATGACCATCCCTCTGGTCCCCAACTTCTTCGCCGCTTTTATCAGGCCAGCGGGCATTGACGGATAGAACTTCAACAGGGCTACCTTCTCTTCGAATTTCGTCCTGGGGGAGAACGAGGAGGCCCCCCGTTTTGGAAGGTCTTCAGAGACATATTCTGCCCCTGACTTCCCCCAGACGGCGGCCAACGGCACTCCGACCGAGACGAAGGCGTCCCTCCTGCTCGTGTGATTCTTCCTGACCCGGGTCCCCCTGTGCAAGGCGACCCTGTCGTCGCTTTCCCCGAGATGCATTGCGACGTACACTCCTGCGAACCCGGCTGTCCCCGCGACCGAGACTCCTGCTATGAGGTTGATGGGTCCGTCGGAAGAGGGTCTGTCGGAGGACCTCTGGGCCCCGACGAGTATTACAGGCACCGGGACCCCTTGCAGAGCGAAGCTGAGAGCCGCAGCGGTGTAGCCCAACGTGTCGGTGCCGTGGGTTATGACGACCCCGTCGAACCCCTCCTCGACCGCCTTACGCACCCTCTGGGCAATCTTCGTCCAGTGGCTCGGGCGCATGTTCTCGCTGAACACGTTGAAGAGTATCTCTGGCTGGACCTTCGCGACCCCTGATAGCTCGGGGACCAGCGAGTGAAGGTCAGCCGAAGAGACCGCTGGATGGACTGCGCCGGTCCTATAGTCGATTCTGCTTGCTATCGTCCCCCCGGTCCCGATAATTAGCACCCGTGGGAGGCCCTTCGAAGGCTTCGGCGGAGGGGAAGCGGAGAAAGAAGGCTTCTCACCCTTGGCTTTCACCCTCGCGCCCTTCAGTTCGGAAACGTTGAGGCCTACGTTGTACCCTGTGCTTAGCTTGAGAACAACATGGTCTCCGTCTCCGTAGACGTATCTTGGGACCAGGGTACCAGAGACCACCCCCCAGGAGGTCTCCACCTCTAGGACATCGCCAATCGAGGCCCCTGCCTTCTTCAGAAAATTGAGGGGACTCCCCTGGTAACCGGCGAGGTCCTCCATGCAGAGCGAGAGTCGAGCAGCTGCGGTCTTAAAGCATTAATTTACTCGCGCACCGAAACGGTTAATGCGAGAAGGGCGACCGGGAGAACCGATTTCATTCAGGGTGTATAATGCATGGCATCAAAAGGAACCGTCTCGGTCGAAGTTTCGGACCTGAGGCGGGAATTCAAGGGTAAGGGGTCGCCCGTCGTGGCCCTCGACGGCGTCAGCCTGAAGGTTGGCGAGGGGGAGATCTTTGGTGTCCTCGGACCCAACGGAGCAGGTAAGACTACCATTATCAGAATCCTCTCTACGCTTCTCCTCCCGACCGGCGGGTGGGCCAAAGTGATGGGGTACGATGTGGAGCACGAACCCGAGAAGGTCAGGAAGGTCATCAACATGGCGAGCGGGGCAGAGAAAGCCGGGTACGATTTCATCAGCGCAAAGAGGAACCTGTGGTTCTTCTCGCAGCTCTATGGAATCCCAAGTGAAATCGCCGAGAAGAGGATAATGGACCTCAGCGAAATGCTGGGCCTGACGAAATATCTCGACAGGAAATTCTATGCCCT
>DATDGE010000131.1:0-2444 GCA_036522255.1 Nitrososphaerales archaeon
CCGAAGATCCGGTCCGCTTTGAATAGATGTTTCAAGTCTTAGGGACTCTCGGCCAGCGTGAGATCGTCGGGTATTGTGCAGGTTTTCGGACGTTGCGCCAGGAAAAGTCCAGGGAGGGAGGATGATGATGTGATCTGAAACCCTTCATCGCGATCCAGAGGGTTTAACTCCCTCCCGGTAAAGGCGAGCCAGCCAGCCGGAAGCGAGCCTTGCATGGATGGTGGCAACACCATTCGTGAAGCGTAGGCAGCAGGTGCTGAAGCCCCGCGATAGCCCCGAAATAACCAGAACGCTGAAGCCTTCACTGTCGTCCGAGTGGGGGCAGCATCGATGAAACCGTCAATAGGTGAGGAATCGTCGATTCGGCCGGGGTCGCAGACCGAGGCAAAGGCACAGGATGGACCGCCTGGGAACCTGGGAGCTCCCGCTCACGCCCACGCGAGAGCAAGCCGGCAATTGGGTCGCCGGTTGAACATTGACCCTGGCCCGGAAGGCCCCTCCGACCTTCCGGGAGCGCGAGCGCAAGCTGCGAGACACGAACCGAGGAGGGTAGCGTGGACCCCGGAAGCGAAACAAATAAGTGACCGGGGATGCGTGCCGGGAAGTCGTAGCACCTCAATATGACCTGTGACATCGGGGAACCGCACTCACCGGGACCCGATCGAGGGAAGAGGGGTGTCATGAGAAGAGAATCGTTGACGAGAAACACGGGAGAGGACCCTGAGTCTCACAAACCTGTCCACGAAACGACAACGGATAGCTGAACTGGCAAGAACGAAACGAGGAGTGGCGCTGTCTTCGCTGCACCACGTCATCGATTTGGAATGGATGAAAGAAGCCTACCGGCTCACCCGCAAGGATGGTGCTCCTGGCATCGACGGTGTGACGGCGGCCGACTATGCGAAAAACCTGGAAGCCAATCTCTTGGATCTCCTGGATCGCATCAAGTCCGGCCGCTACAAAGCGCCGCCAGTGCGGAGCGGATGGTTCGCGTCGGCCGCTTGGCATCCCGACCTTCGAAGACAAATTGGCGCAGAGGGCAATCGTCATGGTGCTCGAGGCGGTGTATGAGCAGGATTTCCTTCCCTGCTCATTCGGCTTTCGGCCCGGTCGCTCGGCTCATCAGGCATTGCAGTCTCTGCATACTGCCGTCATGGGCCAAGGACTACGGTGGGTGATAGATATCGACATCGTAAAATACTTCGATTCGATACCGCACTCACAGCTTCGAGACTTTCTTGACCAGCGAGTCACGGATGGTGTCATCCGACGGATGATTGATAAGTGGCTGAAAGCGGGCGTCCTGGAAGATGGCCTCCTGCGCCACGCGACCGAAGGCTCCCCACAAGGCGGTGTGATCTCACCTTGCCTCTCGAACATTTTCCTGCACCACGTGCTGGACGAATGGTTCGAGCTCGAAGTGCGTCCACGGCTCAAGGGGAAATGTACTCTTGTTCGGTTCGCCGATGATGCCGTGATGGCGTTCGAGGAGTTCCTCGATGCCAAGCGGGTCCTCGGCGTATTGGGCAAGCGTCTTGCACGATATGGACTCACACTCCATCCCGACAAGACGCGCTTCGTTGATTTCCGCAACAACCGACCAAATGGGACTGACCATCCGGAGACGGACGGTACCTCGTTCACCTTCCTCGGCTTCAGTGTGCTGCAGAGACACATAGAAAGGAGGGCAACACGAAAGGGAAAACAGTGTCGTAAAGCTGCGTGAGAGATGAGGGCAGGCCCCTCGAGACCGGCTTTCAGGAGCAGGTCTCAAACCACTCCAAGCTGCTGCGGTAAAGAGCCGTGGTGGTGAGCGTTGGAGAAAAAGCGCGAGATCAATCTCGTGCAGGTGAGCATCCGAGAGACGAACGAAAGTGAACCCTTCGAAGACGCGTCGTAAAGAAGCTAGTGTCGTCAAAACCAGGAGCGTGAATCCCTTCTGGGACAAGTCTGTCAGGGGCCTGATGACTGGGCAGACGGCGACCGGTGTAGAGGGGGCGTGAAGCGGATGCAGGCTTTTGCGCGGAACTGCAGGAACCAGTCGCTCTGATGCCAAGGGAGAAGCCCAAGCGGCGAAAACCGCGAGGCGAGAGTACCGACGCGGAGCACTGGGACGGACCGACCCGTATTATACCAGCCTTCTCTGATACTGACTCTTTAGGGCTATTGCGGCTTGTTTTGATGTGATTCCCTGTTCCCGATGACCTGATTCGGGAGGTGGGATGAGCGCGCCGATTGACCTTAGAGAGGATTTCACGGCAGAGACGTTGCGTCGGATGGCTACCGGGGTGAAGGATGCCAACCAGGCTCGACGGTTGCTGGCGTTAGCGGCGGTCTACGAGGGGATGAGCCGCGAGGATGCGGCGCGGGTTGGCGGCATGGACCGGCAGACGCTGCGGGACTGGGTACATCGTTTCAATCGGCATGGCGTCGACGGGCTGATC
>DATDGE010000132.1:0-1740 GCA_036522255.1 Nitrososphaerales archaeon
CCAACGGAAGTCTTCCCGATCGCAACGCCGTCGACGATAAAGTCGCTCCGCATCACCACGCCAGCGAGGACGGAGCTCTTCCGACCCTGCCTGAAGCTCTCTGCCACCCCCAGTGCTCTGATCCCCGGCTTGTTCACATGGAGCCGCAACCAGGTCCGATAATAGACTAGCTTCTCTTTACACTTTTAACCGTCAGATCTTAGTATGGGCTGTTGGCCAAGATCTACAGCCTCTCGGCCGGTGCTAAAATCCCAGAAGACATACTCACTATCGCCATCAAAGAGAAGATAGACACCGCGAGGGTTGAGGCGATAGGGGGCGTAGACAAGCTCAGGCTTGCCACCTACAACCGTGTGACCAAGAAATATGATGAATACGATTACCAGGAGTTTCTCGAGGTGACGAGCCTCATTGGAAATATCACGCTGAAGGACGGAAAACCTTTCCTGCATGCCCACGGCAACTTCGGAAGAATGGACAGAAGCGTCATAGGAGGCCACTTAATCTCCGCGGATGTCTTCCCTCTTTTGGAGGTCGTAATCACACGGACGGAGAATAGGGCCCTTCGGAAGTTCGACGAGGACCTCGGGCTCAACGTGATTTATCGCACTTAGAGCACGCTGAGACCATGAGGGATGGAGCTCAGTCTAATGCCTTCCGGTCATATTGACCTAACCGTAACTCTGTTACATCACAGCCCCAGATGCAATTCGCCCGACGACAATTTAAGCGATTGGCAACTGCAGTCAAGCACCGGCAAGGGGAAGGTCCAACACCGTGATCAGTCCAGGCCTTGCTCTGCCTATCCTCTCCACAGCGTGGACAACCAGGGCGACGGTGGCAGAGTCGCCGAAGACCCCCTTCTCGAACCTCAGCTTCAGGTCCGGGTCACCTTTGACCTCGACGACGTCGAAGTCGGCTGACGTCATTGTCATTTCCAGGTCGAGCCTGATCAGACAGCCTCCTGCCGTGCCTTCGGCGAACTGCCTCACTCCCATCACGTAATCCTCAGAACCCAGGACGGGAAAGACTCCGTGCTTCAACCCCTCGAGGGGCTTCCCCAGGGAAAGTGCGATCAGATGCGCCGACTCGACAAGGCCCACGTGCCCCAGGACTCCCTCCTTCATTTCCTTCTCGAACTTGACCCGGGTATGCCCCACTCCCGTCTTGGCCTGGAGCTGGCGGCGGCGCTTGCTTATGTCCACGGACCTAACCACATGGATGCTGGAAGGATTCTTGGTGGCGGACGCTACGATCGAGGGGATGAGGTCCATGACGAAACCGGGGTTGACCCCTACTCCTGCGATTGTGACCCTTTTTTCAAGGGCAATCTTGTGGAGTTCCGATGCGGTTCCCGCACCTGAGTAAGCAGGATACGCCATCTCCTCGGAGGTAGTCACCACGTCCAATCCTGATGACGCAGCGAACTTGATGTCGTCGGCGAGGTCGGATATCCTCGACTTGGTGGAGAAGATTGCGACGTCGGCCCCGTCAAGCTGAACGGCGCGGATTGAACCCGCGACCCTTATGGCCAGGGGTAGGCCGCTCACCTCCGCCACCGACCTTCCGACCTTCTCTGGGTCGCTGTCCACGACTGCGAGGACCTCGTGGGAGCGTTTGAGCAGGTAGTCAAGAATCTCCGTCCCTATGGCGCCCATTCCGCAAAGGACGACCTTGACCACGGACCGGGCGAGCCAGCCTCAGTCTTATTAACGGATGGCCGAGACTGGGCCTTACCTA
>DATDGE010000133.1:0-4022 GCA_036522255.1 Nitrososphaerales archaeon
GAAAGATATCTTACTTCCTGCCGAAATCAGAAACTAATTCCTTCCGACTTGTGAAGAATCCAAATTCGATGATATAGATTCGGACTCGCTATCATCCATGGTCCCTATGCCTAAAGGAACGGGGGTATGCTCGATTGGGCCCTAATCTCGCGGCAGACACTAAATAGCCGCCTTCGGGCGCCCCGCTGATGGACTCAGAAGCCGGAAACCCACGTCTTAGGCTGTCCAAGTGGCTCGCCATATTTGTCGTCGCCCTTCTGGCCGTAGCGGTCGTACTCGCCCTCGCCTGGGTTGTCCTCCGGTGGTCCATCGCCGAATCCGTCTACTCAGCCAAGGCCGGCCTCGATTGGTTCGGCATCACGTTCTATCACGAATACACCTTCATCGCCGCAGCCTTGTTCTCCCTTCTTCTGGTCAACCCCCAGCCGGGGAGGAGCGACCTCCGCAGGCTCGGCACCGTGGTCTACAGGCTCATGAGGCCCTACGAGGCCGAGGGAGAAAACAGGCCCGCCGAAAAGATGAACATCTGGCTCTGGGGCCTCTGGCAGACGGTCAAGTGGGCGATAGGCTTCTACACCTTCGCGACATTCGGGGCCTTCCCATTCCTTGGCCCAATAATGAACCCAATCACGATGATGTCCATGGGCCTTGGGAGCTGGGCCGACGTGCCGAGGATCTTCGCTCTTCCGTTGGCCCCTGCGTCTGGTCCTGGACTAATCAATCTGATGTCTACGTTGACGATTCAATACGCGGTCATCGTCTACGTCCTGTCAGCACTCCTCGTTGTTTTTGGGTTAAGGGTTCTCATCCGCCTCCTGGCCAACCTCGCGATCCGTCGGAGCGGAGTCTGGCTAAGGAATCTCATTACTTTGGTCGCCCTCATCCTCTTCGAGACCATCTTGGGGGCCCCCTACTGGCTGATGAACATCGCAACCCCGTACGTCTACGGAATCGTTTGGAGCGCTCTCCTTCTTTCTCTTCTCGGAATTGTCGCTCTCTCAAGAAGGGACGTTACCGCGACAAGGCTCAGGATCTTCAAAGGGATCGCCGTGCTCCTCGCCATACTCCTCCTGGTTCAGGTGGCCGCGGGGGCGTTTTACTACTTCAATTGGAACAACAACTTCCTCGCCTACCAATGGTACCCCCAGACCCAGAAGCAGATCACGGTGACCAAGTGGGCAGCAGGCCTTGACAACATCCACGTCAACAACATCACCACGCTCCCAACAAGCAACCCCAGGACTACTCTTGACCTCGTCAGGCAGTGGGACCAACAGGCTGCATCCGTCACGAACACGAAGGAAATCGGCGCCTACAACTGGATGGGCCTCGCCAGCTCAGAAATAGTCTTCTACAACGGCACGGAGTACTGGGTCTCGCCCACCACCCCAGTCTTCCCATCGACAGACTGGATCAGCCAGCACTTGATCTATACTCATGCTGCGAAGGTCCTGGTAATCAACACCCACAACGGATCTGTGATTAGTCCGACCAACGCCTTCGGAATCAAGTCAGAGCCCCCCATCTACTACGGAGAAGGGGACGGCTTCAACCAGAACGTGTACGTCCACGTCCCCGGATACAACGAGATTCAGAACGTCTCGTATTCCAAGGCAGTCGACTACACTTTGAGCGGCTGGCAGAAGTCCATGTGGTTCACCTTCGCCGAGGGTCAGCTCGGTTTCGCCTTCTCAGGCCAGCCGATTGACATGCAGTGGAACAGGAACATCTTCTCAAGGGTCGGGGACGTGCTCATCTCCGGTCTGACGATGGACCCCTCGGCGTACATCGTCTCCGACGGGAAGAACCTCTACTACACCGTCCAGGTCTACATAGACTACCCGCTTGAGTCGGGCTTTGCTGCCAGCCCCTACCTCAGGTTCTTCGGTGTTGTCCTGGTCAACATCCAGGACGGCTCTCTCCAGGGGTACACAGTGTCAAATCTCCTGGCTCCGTCGGGTGTGAATGGCACTGACTTCATTACGAAGTTCTACCAGGGATACTACAACACCTGGAAGGCCCCTCCCTCATGGCTCGTCCCTCAGCTCAGGTATCCCGAGCAGCTCCTCGGGTCTCCCAGCGTGCCAGGCCAGCTGGACTACAACTACGTCTACCACGTAAGCGACCCGTTCATCTTCCGGTCGGGCACCCAATTCTACGAAAGGGCGGGAGATAGCAGCGTGCAGTATATTCCCTTCGCGGTCGGGAACAAGACCTACTTCGTAGGTCTGCAGCTCGCCCAATACCAGGGGGTTGTCAGCAAGAACCTCGGGGCTCTTTACATCGCCTACGGCGGAGACAGGCTCGGCCAGATCTACCTCTATCAGAACCCGTCACAGTCGGCGCTCATCATCGGCCCCACGGCCGCCGAGAACGCCCTTACCACCAACCAACAGGTCAGGACCCAGTTGACCCTCCTTCCGAACAACAGGTTCGGCTCATACCTGCTTTACTCGGTCGGGGGAGCGCTCACCTACTTCGTGGCAGTCTACACCAACCCCGGGTCAAGCGGGGTGGTTACGCAGCTGCCTTTCATGACTGCGGTCAACCCGTCCACGGGGGTCGTGGGCGTGGGCGCCGACGCTGCGTCTGCCTTCAACAATCTGGGCACAGGCAATTCCACAACCGGGGTTACTCCGAGCAGAGCTGCCCTGGTCCATCAGGTAGACGCGCTCATTGCGTCGAAGGGCTACAGATTAGTCAACGCCACTTCGGTCAACCCCACGGTCTACGTGAACGTGGCCAGCGTTTCGCTCAGCGCGGCCGGGGCGAGCCAGACGGTCGACAAGGTGGCAAGTTTGCTTCAGTCCTTCGGGCCAGGGAGTGTGACAAACGCCGTCTATTCTTGGACTGACAGCACCGGTAACCTCAACTTCGGAGTCATAGTCGTCCCTGCCCAGGGAGTGACGTACATGTACTACGTCGCAATCAAGCAGTGAATTCTTGTTTTCTAGCGCCTGGCGAAGAGAATTATGACGACGACGATGGCCGCGATAAGGCCGATGACTATCAGACGAAGGCCTCCGTTCCGCTCCGATATTGTGACGCTTGCGTTGATCTGGTCGAACGGGCTCCTCGAGTGCAGCTGCTTCACCAGCTGCAGGGCCTCTTCGTAGACGAATTTTCCTCCATCCACGGTGACGACGTTGTCCCCTTTCAGCACGAAGGTGTGTCCTTTCACGGCCAACGGCAGGTGCGACCTTCGGTTGACCCATTCGCGGAACTCCTCTTGGCTCATGGCTTCATCGTTCTGCGCAAAGACGCTCCCTTATTCCTTTTGATTGCGGCTGGCGTCCATCATTAAAATAACCCGGATGCCATCCAGCTAGGAGGCGGCCGACGCAACCAAGGCTGACCTTGATTTCAAAAAATGACAAGGGTTGACGGATTAGCAAAGTGGAGTGCAGCTGTCTCCGGCCTTGCTCTCTATGGGTCGTGGACGGCTAACTGGGCAATCTCCCACACTTGGTATTTGTCCGTGGACAAGACGGGACTCCTGTCAAACTTGCAAGACTACGTGGGAGCCCTGTGCGCAGGCGTCTTGATCCTCTCTGTGTTGGTTCTCCGCCGCAGCAACCCGAAGAGAGGGGTCAGGGAAGCGATCTTCTACGTCTCATTGGTTGCCTTTGCGGCCACATCACAAATCATTCTTTTCGACCAGGTAGATATCTTCAACCACGTAATCAACTTCCAGACCTATTTCCCCGCCTTCATCTGGTTCAACAACGCTGAACTATTCCTCGTCAGCCTCGTTGTTCTTCTGCTAACAAGGCCGACAAACTTGCAATTGAAGAAGTCCTCAGGTTGACTTCGGTCCCTTAACGATGTACGAGCGGAACCTGAGTTGCCTCAGGCTTCTCGCTGATCGACTCCAGGTACTGCTTCAGTGATTCGTACAATGCCCAATAGACCTTCTTGTCTCTTAGGTTCTTCACCATCGCGAAGGACCCTTCTTCCACCATGACCACGAATTCTGCCAACTGTCTCGCGTTCACGTTTTTCTTCATGTATCCTTCGGCCTG
>DATDGE010000134.1:0-3636 GCA_036522255.1 Nitrososphaerales archaeon
CGGTCTACCGCTGGGACCTCCAGGGGGAAGCTGATCCTTTGCCTCCCGGGGTCTCCAGACGGAGTCGAGACCGCCCTGGTGAATTTCATCGCAGAGTTTCCCCATATCGTCGCCGTGGCGAGAGGGACCTGAGACTTCTGAACAGAGGGCCGGGCTTTGGTGAGTGAGGACACCCAAACTGGCCATGCAAAGGACCGGCTTGCCAGTGGATCCGGAACTGTGATGTCCGTGGTCTATGGGTCGTTGACCGGGTTTCTCTCAGGCCTTGTCGGTCTTGGAGGGGCCGAGTTGAGAATCCCATTCATCCTATATTACCTTGAAATGTCATTGGACGAAATGATAGTCGTGAACCTGCTCACCAGCCTGGCGGCTTCGTCGGTTAACCTCGCAGCCAGACTCCAGGCAGGTGTTTGGTCGGGCGACGCGACAGTGGTCGCTGGTGTAATGATAGTCGGTTCGCTGCCTGGTGCCTACATTGGAGCTTCGTTGAGCCACAGAGTGTCGGCGCGCGCCCTGAAGGGATTCATCGCCGTGATCCTTACCTTCGTGGTGGCCAAGGTCGTCACTGGGTTGTTATTCCCTCCAGGGAACAACCAAGGGCCTGCTTTCATCCCTGAACTCATCCTCTCGCTCGTTGCAGGGTTCGGGGTCGGAATCATCTGCGGTGCAGTGGGCGTCGCTGGAGGGGAGTACAGGATTCCCGTCCTGACATACGTGCTAGGGTTTCCAATCAAAATTGCGGGGTCTGTCAGCCAGTTGGTGACCCTCCCCACCGCAGTCGTCAGCCTCCTAAGGCACAGGCGATTAGTTCCTTTCTCCAGAAGAGCCTTCAGGGGGACACTTGTGCTGGGTATTCCGTCGGTCGCCGGAGGGGCGTTAAGCGGTCTCCTCGTAGGAAGCTTACCCGTCATTTACATTGAGGTGCTTTTCGCACTCATTCTTAGCTACACCGTAGTGCGCATAGTTTGGGAACTGGCCGGGGGGACCTGACGAATGGAACACGACCTTGTAATCGAGGGGACAGTCGTGGGCGGAGATGGGATGCAGTCCCTCGAGGTGGGGGTCAGCGATGGGATAATCGCCGAAGTGAAGAGACAGGGGGTCAGGGGCGGTCGCAGAATCCGCGCAGGGAGGTCCCTGGTATTCCCGGGGTTCATCGATGTTCACGTGCACATGAGAGAACCTGGTTGGGAGTACAAAGAGGACTTCAGGACGGGCTCCCTGGCAGCGCTGCACGGCGGTGTAACGACTGCGGTCGACATGCCGAACAACCCCGTCCCGACAACGACACCATCCGCAGTTGAGGAAAAGCGGAGACTTGCCGAAGCCAAGTCGCTCATCGACGTCAAGTTCTACGGCGGTGTACTCGGTGAGAATCTGAAGAGTCTGGCGAAGATGGCAAAAGGGGTAGCGGGGTATAAGATCTATTTGGCGAGAACTACGGGTTCTGACGCCTTTCCGGTGTCGGAAATGGGCCACGCATTTGCAGAGATAGCAAAGACCGGACGGCCTGTCAGCCTTCACTGCGAGGAGCAGACTGTGATAGACAGGGTCCAGGCCGAGCTCGATGGTGTATCCAGACCGGACATTCAATCCGACCTGAGACCGCCAGAGGCTGAAATCCAGTCGGTCAAGAAAGTTGTTGCTGCTCTATCAAACGTCCATGACCTCAAAGCGAACGTCTGCCATGCTTCGGCGGAGGAGACGATTTCGATCGTAAGGAAGGCGAGGGCAGGCGGGGCGCAGCTTTACTGCGAAGCTGCTCTTCATCATCTATACTACAACCGGAGGGCAATGCTGGAGGACAGAATGCTGAACACCAATCCCCCGCTCAGACCGGAGGAAGACAGAAGGGCCTTGCTGGGAGGCATAGTAGATGGCACCGTCTCGTTCTTGGTGACCGACCACGCGCCGCACACCATGGACGAGAAGACGTCGCTCGGCCTTAGCGGAGTGCCCGGGTTGGACGACTATGGGCATGTTGTTTCTTGGCTCATAACGGAACAGAATATCGATCCGATAGTTATCGCGAAGGTGACATCCTCAAACCCGGCAAAGTTCGCAAATTTGAGTGATAGGGGTGAGATCTCTGTGGGAAAGAAAGCGGACTTCACGATCCTTGACCTTCACTCACCCGAGAGGGTGCGATCGGACAGCGTTCTGAGCAAATGCGGGTGGTCTCCCTATGAGGGGAAGGAATTCCCCGGAAGAGTCAGATGGACCATTAGGGACGGGGAGCCGATGCTGGAAGACTTCGAATTGGCTAGGTAGCCGAGGGTGCCGGAGAATCCCCCGCCATAGCTGGGGAGCTCGTCGCCGCAGTGAACATCTTTGGGGCCTTTCCAATGTAGACGTTGATGATGATCAATGCGATTATCGCCAGCAGGACAAGAGCAATCGTGTAGTTGAAGGGAATAAAATCAAAGAGCGAAAGGGCTGCAAGGACGATCCCCCAGGCTGAATAGTAGCTCCGGTTCTTTCTTTCGACAATGACGAAGGCCGTAACCACCGTCCAGAGGCCGCAAAGGAGGAGTATCAGGGAGACGAGTCCCCTAAGGTCGACAAACCCTAGCAGATAGATCGCGACTGAGAGGATGATTGCGATGACCGTCCCAATGCCCCACCCTGGCTTCAAATCAGGCCCCTATGTCAGTCAGCAACATGTCGATATTAAGCAGTCGCCAGGCGCCCGTTCTAGGACACTTCGGGCGCAGGGTGACGCCCAAACTTCTTATCGAAAGCGTGCGCGAGATGGAGGACACCTCCTTCGTCGAAGAGCCTCCCCACAATCTGTACTCCTACGGGAAGACCCCGGACGAAACCCGAGGGGATCGACAGAGCAGGGAAGCCCAGGTAATTGAAGGGCAAGGTCAGGCGGTTAAGCGCCGAATAGACCTCTACCTCCTTCCCTTTGATGTTCACCTTCGACTGTCCTATCATTGGAGCCGGGATGCAGGTGGTGGGGAGGGCAAGAAAATCAAGCCCAATCATCGAGTTCACAAATCTCTCTATCATGGAAGGTCGGGCGTTCAGCGCGTTCACGTAATCGACTGCCCTCACATCCTTGCCAAGTTCCATCAGCTTCCTCACGTCGTCGCCGTACAGCCCGGGTGAGCTCTTCAGCCATCCGAGGTGGAAGGCGGTAGCTTCCGCCCGCCGAATCAAGAGCCATCTGTCGTAAATCTGGTCCAAACTTTCGAGGTCTACATCATGCGTGGTGCAACCGATCTCCACCAGCTTCGAAATGAATTCGTTGAAGTTCTCCTCTACACTCGGATCTAAGATCTCCCGAGAGTAATTCCGAACTACGCCGATTCGTGCACCCTGAAACGGAGGTGAGACGCCATCGATGTAGTCGGTCGCCTGGGAATCGACCGTGGTCATGTCATCCTTCTCGTGCCCGGCGATGACCCGCAGGGTTGCTGCGGCGTCCCAAGCATTTGACGAAAGGATGCCCACAGTGTCGAGAGATGCTGCGAGCGGGATCACGCCAAGCCTGCTCACCCTTCCATATGTCGGTTTGAAGCCGAGAACACCGCAAAGTGCGGCAGGAATCCTAACGGAACCGGCGGTGTCGGTCCCAAGGGCCGTCGCAGCCAACCCCGCAGCGACTGCCACAGCGGAGCCCCCGCTGGA
>DATDGE010000135.1:0-1703 GCA_036522255.1 Nitrososphaerales archaeon
GCCCCTGATCGTAGGACTCCGGAGAAGACTCCTTCTTTCCACGGAATTCGAAGTACTCCCCACTGACTCCCTCGACATCGGATGAAGAGGCAAGGTAGACCTGTGTCTTTGCCCCTTTCTCGGGGCTCAGCATGAAGAGCCTGGTGACCTTCCCAAGAAACGCCGCGGGCCCAAGCCAGTCTCCCCAGATGTTTGTCGCCACCGCTCCCGGGTGCAAGCTATTCGCCGTCACGCCCGTCCCCCTCAGTCTTCTTGCCAGTTCATGAGTGAAAAGGACTAGCGCCAGCTTCGACTGCGAGTAGGCGCGCATAACCCCGTAGCCTTTCTTCATTTGCAAGTCGTCGAAGTCCAGGTGTCCCCCGTAATGTGCGACGGAAGAGACGCTGATGATGCGGGACGGCGCGCTCTTCTTCAACATTGGCAGGAGAGTGTTGGTAAGGAGGAAGTGGGAAAGGTAGTTTACCTGGAACGTAATTTCAAAGCCGTCAATGGTCAGAGACCGAAAAGGACGTGCGACCCCGGCGTTGTTCAGGAGAATGTGCAGCGAATCGTGGTTCTTCGCGAACTCCTCGGCAAAGACTCGAACCGAAGCCAACGACGCAAGGTCTGCGTGCTTCAGCTCGACCGACTTGCTGCCACTCTTGGTCTCAACTTCAGCCTTCGCCCTCTCACCCTTCTCCTGATCCCTGCAGACCATGACCACGTGGGCCCCCATCGACGCCAGCTGTTCCGCTGACGCCTTCCCGATTCCGGAGCTGGCTCCGGTGATGATACACGTCTTCCCATCGATTGGACGCGCGTTCAACGAGGGCTCACAGGTCCTCCCTTCGCAGAATCCAGTCCCCGGCGCCATCTAGGAGCCTTTTCAGAACCAAGTAAGTGTACCCGAGTGAGGCGATAAGGAGGATTCCGCCGTAGACGAAGAGAGGGACTGGCACCACAGGGTCGGGTTGGGCCGCGAGAAGGACCAACCCCATCACCGGGGAGACGAGAACTAGGTTTACGATGGTCTGGTAGAGGAAGCGCTTGACGTCGGTCAGCTGCTGGGCCTGAGTTGTGAGGATGTCATCCGCCGCGCTCTGGCCGTATCTCGAGGCGAAGTAGATCCCCCCTCCCATCATTATCGCCGCGACTTCAAGGGCCGAAGGCAAAGCCAGTACGACCCCTAGCAGTGGCCCCGACTGCCCCAACCTCCCAAGCAGAAGAGGGACGCCTACCGCCGCAGTCACTGGAGTCAAGATAAGGAGCAGTGGAGTGATTCTTGCCCTGTACACCCCTCTGACGTATTTCCTCAGGTCGATTGTTGATGTTTTCACGATCCACAGGCGCTCCTTCTCCAGCCATCCTCCAGCGCTCCCCGAACCGAAAGACCCTATGAGGAACAGGATGAAGAGGAACGATGTCGGCGAAGACTGGAAGCTCCCGGCCAGGGAGTAGATGACCATGAAGGCAGACAGAAAGAGAGAGCTGACCAGAAGGCCTCTGCGTTCCTTGGTCCTCCTCATAACAACCGCTTCCTTTCTCCGCACTACCTCCCAGATGGATTTCCCTGATGTCTCCAGCAGCGGGGCCTGACGCCCCCCACCAGACGCCGCGCCCGACTCGCCCGGGCCGGCAACCACCTGCAACACCTCGTAGAAATGTCCCCGTGACATCCTGAACCCCAGGGCGAGCGCAGCCGCGAACCACGCGATGAGCAGAAC
>DATDGE010000136.1:0-13102 GCA_036522255.1 Nitrososphaerales archaeon
TCGAAGAGCTTGACGTATTCCGTTATCTTCTCTTTTAGAGAGTCGCAGGCTTCCTTGACTCTCGGACTTTTGGTCTCGCCCTTCACCGTGTCGAGAATCTCGAGGGCCCCGCCAAGCCTGTACAGGGCGAGGGCCTTCACCGCGACAGGGATGTCTCTTTTCGAATACCTCGCAGTGCAGGCCTCGACCGTCTTCTCAGCGTAGCCGAGCAGCGAAAGCATGTGAGCGTCGTTCACTCCCTCCTTGACCAGGTGAGCGAATATCGTCCCGACGATGTCGTCGAGGACGGGCTGAGGCTCGTCGAAAAGCAGACTGGTCTCCATTGAGTCCAGGAGTTTCCGCTGCAGCTCGGTCTTTGCTTTCGACCTGAGGCCCCTCACTTTCTTCAGCGCGGCGTTGACGTTCTTCTGAGAGGCGATGAACAGCTTTCCCGCGTAGTCATTGAACCCCATAAGATAGGCTCCGGAAGGGTTTACCTCTTTCACGAAGTCCATGATTTGGGAGTCCAGAGGGTCTGAAACCAAGACGATGAAGGCCGGCCGGCGGGTTATTTCTAGTTCGCGACGTCCAACGGCTTGAACTTATCGACTGTTTCTGTCAGCTCTCTTCCGAGGCGCTTCTGCCATTCATCGAACCCCTTCGGTGACTCCGGGTAGGTCAGATTGATCTCCACCAGGGCTGCGCTCTTCTTCACCGTGTACCTCAGCCCTCTTGCAAGGGAGAGCTGTCCCAGGACGCGGAACCACATGGCCGGGTTCATGAACCTCGCCTGGTTGAACTCCGGATGCTTGCGCTCGGTGATGGCGGTCACGTCTTCCTCTGAAAGGAAGTATTTCATCCCATAGTTGATCTGGTCGTTGGTCACGGTCTGGAGATAGCGCCTGAGCACCTCGAAACTTGCCATGGGGTAGCCGTGGGTGTTCATGTACTCGACGTTGTATTTCCAGAGGCCGGCCTCGCTTGTGTCCCCCGCCTCAAGCGCCTCGGCCACGACCTTGCCGAGTATGGTGCCCCCGTATATCGATGGGCTGATGCCCCCGGCGTCTATGGGCCTCGGCATCCAGGCGGAGTCCCCGACGACTGCGAAGCCGTTGGCAACCATGCAGTCGTTGTGGCGGCGGACCGGGACCTGCCAGTTCCCCTTGGTGTTTCCCGAATCAGAATCGTCCGAAGGCTGGGCGTATTTCTTGATGACGGGGTTGTCCGCGAGATATTTGTCGATAAGGCTCTGCAGATTGTCGTTTAGCTTGAAACGCCTGTTCCTTCGTGCGAGTCCCGAATGGGACACCCCCAGGCCGATGTTCACCTTCTTCCTCCCCTTGGGGAAGACCCAGGCGTAACCCGCCGGGGCAATGAACTGATCCAAGTGTATGATGCAGAAGTCGGGAGAAAAGAATTCTGGGGCGTCTGCCGCAGGCTCGAAATCAAGAATGTAGCGGCCGGTGCCGACGACGTCGTCCATGTCGATCTCCTTCTCGATCATCGAGGATATCGGGATGAACCTCCGGAGGACTGACGAGGACCCCGTCGCGTCGATGACTATCTTGGCTGTCAGCCTGAATGCAGTTCCGTCGGACTTCCTCCCTGTGACCCCGGTGATCCGACCGTCCTCGGAGAGCAGCCTCTCTGCCGTCGCTCCATACATGAACTCGGTCCCGAACTTCTTCGCATCGTCGACCTGGCGCCTCGGGGCGAGCTTCCGGTTGAACAGATACCCTTCACCCTCGAATAGGACCTTGGTCTGCCTGTCCGGGGAATAGACGTAGACCCCGCTGACAGGGTGCTCGAGTTCGGGGGAGCCGTACCTTATGCCGATGTGCTCGGCAAGGTAGTCAAGAGACCTCTTGCTCGTCGCGTCCCCGCAGGTCCATCCGTTGTTCGTCTTCTTGCCTGGCTCGGCTTCTTTGTTCCTGTCAATGACGAGGACGTGCGCCTTGCTCTTTGTGTTGTAACCGATGGAGGCAGCGGTGATGAGCCCGGCCATCCCTCCGCCCGCGATGATAACGTCGTAATTTGAGACGGTTTGCGATGGCCCCAAAGCGACCCCTTATCTCTGATTGGGGTGTCAAAGAGTCTGAATATAGGTCTAGCCTGCGATTTCCTCCGTTCACAGAGACGGCTCACCGCCTCCAGTCCTCCGAGTGAAAAACAGAAAGAAAGGCCGCCCGGCACGAGCCGAGCTGCCTGGGTTTGCCTATTCGCTTGTGAAGATGGATTGGCTCGTTGTGTTCGGAACTTCCGGGAGGGTGTCGCTGATCCGCTTTTCGGCTATCGCAGACGCCTCGGCGAGGATCCTGTTCGCCTCTTCGCTGTTCTCCGCCTGGTAGAAGGTCGTCCCCGTTATCTGGCCGACGTCCACCATGATTGAGTTGAGCTGGGCGCCGATCTCTCCGAGTGCTCCCTGGGCGTCGGGCATCGCCTCACTTAGGGTTGCGCGTACGTTTTTGATCACCCCGATGGCCGGGGCTATTGTGGCCGCGAAGTCTCCGATGTCTGTGACCGTCTGAAGCCTAGTCGTGATCTGTTCTAGTGCGATCTTCGACTGGGTGACGATCTTCTCCATCTTGCGGACTTCGGCGAGCTCGTTGGAGTACGCTTTGCTGGATTCCTGGTCGTGTGACTGGACTGCTGACACCGTCTTCTTGAAGATGGAGCTCTCGCGTTGCTTAAGCCGGTTCATCGCCTGGTCCAGCCGGTTGATCTCCCCAGTCAGTTGCTGGGTCGCTTTCTGGACCTGCGGACGAATCGGCTTCGGGCCGCGGACTGCTTCGCGGACCTGCTTCCCGAAGGGCTCCGTCTCCTGAGCCTTCCATCCCTTTTCGAACTTGCTGCTCATCCTGATATCCGAAGTGATATTCCAACAGACGGACATGACTGACTGTGGCAAGAAGCGTTGACTTCCTGCTTAAGGAATTTCACCAAAGGCGCCGGATGAAAAGGGGAGAGCTTCTACTAGTCGATCTTGTAGCGGTTGGCTATCTTCACAATGAGGAAAATGACAAGGGCGACAATGATGAACGTTATCACGGCAATCAGGAAGTCGCCGAACTTGAAGTTCTGACCCCCAAAGGCGACGGAATATACGGTGATGTCTCCCACGCCGCTCAGCGGGATGGCAATGAGCGGAAGGATCAGGTCCTTGACCAGAGCCTGGACCAAAGCGCCAAGATAGACGCCAAGGATGAACGCCACGGCCAGCCCAAGCACCTTGTAGTTCTTGAGGAAGGCCTTGAATTCTGCAGAGATGCCCTTGGGTGCAGGGCCCGGGGCTGCTGGGGTCAGGAGCTCCCTGATTTTCCGAAGTTCGGAAAGCATCTCCTCGTCTTGAGGCACATCCTGGGTCCGAGTCGAGGAGTTAAGGCTCTTGCTGCCCGGTCACGCTCGGAGGGTTAATCCGGAGGCAAGAACAGAGATTGGCACGAGGACCCGCTTCGTTTGTTGCAGACCGCCTCCAGAATCAGACGCGGTTACCTCTACGCACTCCTGGCAGCGGTGTGCGGGGGAGCCACCCCGACCCTGAGCAAGCTCTCCCTGGCCGGGAGCGGTCCCATTCAGGTCTCCGCCATCGCTTTCATCGTGTCCGGCCTGGTACTTTTCCCGATCAAGCCAAAAGAAGTCCCAGACAGGAAGAGCCTGAAGTTCGTCGTCTTTTTCGGGCTTCTTGGAGCCGCAGTTTCACCTGTCATCTATCAGGCAGGGTTGAACGCCACCACAGCTGTCAACGCATCTCTGCTCTCCAACGGTGAAGGGCTCTTTACGACGTTGATCGCGTTCGCCATATTCGGCGAAAGGCTCGCGGGAAGGCAACTGGCCCGGGGCCTGTTGATAGTAGCGGGGATAGCCCTGGTCTCGACAAACCTCGACCTCACCGGGGTGGGGTTCTACCAGGGCCTCGAAGGGAACCTGCTCATCCTCCTGTCGATGTTCATCTGGTCTGTTGAGAACAACCTGATCATTTCCCCGACCCGGAGGTTCGGTGCTGCCCTGATCACGAAATATAGGAACATAATCGGCGGCGTGGCCCTGCTCGCGACAATGGCAGCCCTTGGATTGGGCCTGAACATGTCGCCGCTTTGGTTCACCTACATCCTCCTGCTGGGTCTATCTCTGGGAGGGACCTCCTACCTTGCGATCAGCGCTCTCGGGGACATAGGAGCCATTCGCTTCATTCTGGTCTTCTCCACGTCCACAATATTCGGGGCGCTCTTCGCCCTCGTTTTCTTGAGGGAGCAGATCACTCCAGTTCAGTTCACAGGAGGCGCCTTGATCATGGTCGGAGTCTACCTGCTGCAGCGGGCCGAGCGCCGTCTTCCAATCGTGCCTCCTCCGAAGTCCGATTGATCGGATGCCCTCGGGAACTTAAAAGCTCCACGGGAGCGGGACTGGACTCGAATGGCGTCTGAGGTTGGCCTGGGGCTGATAGGAGCCGGAGCCATAGGGCGCGTGCACGCGAGAAACATTCAGACGAGCATCAAAGGCGCGCGGCTGGCTGCCGTCGCCGATGTGGACCAAGGCGCCGCCAAGGCCGTGGCAGGGGAGGCAAAGATTTTTTCTGATTACCACGAAATGATCAAAGACGATTCAGTCGACGCTGTCATCGTCTGCACCCCACCCTTTCTGAAAATGGACATCACCAAGGCAGCCGCGGAGGCAGGAAAGGCAGTTTTCTGTGAGAAGCCCATGGCGGTCACACTCGAGGACGCGGACAAGATGGTGGGGCTGGTCAGGGGCGCTGGGATAAAGTTCCAGGTTGGATACCAGCGAAGGTTCGACCCTTCCTATCTGAAAGCCAGGAACGCCATGGAAAGCGGTGAGCTCGGAAAACTCCTTTTGCTGAAGGAACACAACAGGGACCCGCCGGGCCCTATCCTCGGGTGGTCGACCATCCCGGCAAAGAGCGGAGGTATCTTCCTTGACACCACCAGCCACGACTTCGACGCTGTAAGATGGCTTTCCGGGAGCGAAGTGGACCGGGTTTACGCCGAAGGGGCCGCCTTGGTCTACGACGAACTTGCGAAGAACGGGGACTTCGACACGACGACGGTCGTGATGAAGCTGGCCAACGGCGCCCTCGCCTACGTCGACTCGTGCTACAATACCGTCTACGGATTCGACGCAAGACTGGAAATGCTGGGAACAAAGGCAGCCGTTTCTGTGGACATAGGGGAGACGTCCTTCGCCCACATCAGAACCAAAGCTGGGACGAGCAACGAGTACTTCGACGGGTTTGCTTCCAGATGGGCCCAGGCCTACAGGGATGAAATCGAGGACTTCGCGGATTGCGTGAGGACCGGGAGGGACGTCAGGGTCGACATCGGTGATGGTCGGGAAGCGCTCAAGATCGGTCTCGCAGCCAGGGCTTCGATCGCCGAAGGGAGGCCCATGCCGGTAACAAGGGACTGAACCCTCTACATCAGAGGGGTCAAGTAGTCGAAATTCTTCCTGACCGACTCCTCCACCGTTATCTTGTGGGCGAAGTCCACTTCCACCATCAGCCAGCCCGGGTATCCGATTTTTTTCAGAGTCGACATCATGGCGGGGAAGTCGCAGAGTCCCTCACCTAGGTCAACGAAGTCGTTGTCATAGTCGATGTCCTTTGGGTCCTTCCTGACCCTGAGGTCCTTGAAGTGAACGAGGCAGAGCCTGTCTTTGTACCGCTCGATGAACGCAGGCAGGTCCATGCTCAGGGCTTCCTGGTGCGCCGAATCGAAACAGACGTCGAGGGTCGCAGGCCTGCAGGCGGCCATCAGCTCGTCGAGCTGGCGGTTGCTCTCCACATTGCTCTTGACGTGCGGGTGGAGCCCGACCTTGAGCCCTCTCTTGCCGAATTCTTTGAGGTGCATCTTGGTGACATCGGCGGCGGCCGCGGCATCCTTCTCAAAGAGGCAGAGCCATCCGGACTCGGCCCCCATCTTCTGAGCCGCTTCTGCCTGATACGGTGTGTTCTCATTTATGGCCATGGAAGGCACGGCAAGGCCTGCCTCGTCCGCGATGTCCTTGACCATCTCAGGCTTCTTCATCAGCTCCTCGGGAAGCAGGTTGTACTCTATTCCGACACCCTCGTAACCGGTGTCAGCAACATAGTCGACTATTCTCTTGAAGGTCGGGACGTCATTGATCTTTCCCCAGGCGATGGCGCTACATGATAATTTCATCGAAGGCATCGCGATGCCGTCCCCCGACCCGTCTAGCTTGTGAAGCTGACGGTGTTGAAAATTGCAGTCGAGGACTGACCGCTGTAGACGGGGTCCACATAGAAGTTGGAGACCGTGCTCTTATCCCAGACGACCGAGCCCGCCCCGAAGAAGGGCTTGATGGTGCCCAGCCAGATGTAGGGCGCGTCGTTGTATGCCTGCAGCTGGGCAGCCGTGCAAAGGTTGATCAGCTGAGTGGTGTCCGAGACGCTAGTCCAGGCGTCGACGCACTTCTGGACCGTCGGGTTCGAGTAGATCGCCCAGTTGTTTGAGGAAGTGTGATTGTTCACGGTCAGGAGCCAGTTGTCTGCTGGGGTGGCGGCCGCCGGCGCGAAGGTCCCCGTCCCGAACCAACTCATCTGGGAAATTGTGCCTGCGGAGCCAAGTGCCGATGAGTACGAACAAGTCCCTGCCGTAAGTGGGCAGCCGTACTGCGACGACGGAGTAACGATGACGTTCACGGTAAGACCGATCGCGGCCAGGTCGTTCTGGATGATCTGGCCCGTGTCGATGCAATATTCGCATCCGTTGACGACCCTGAACTCGATGGGTGGGAGGGTTGCTGGGTTGATCCCGGCATCTGACAGGATCTTTTGTGCCATTGTCGTATCATACTTGTACTGTGGCAGGTTGCCCAGGTCGTAGAACTGGCTGAAGACCGGGTATTCAGGACCTACCATGGGTGACAGGCCTCCGAAGAATACCTTCTGCGAAATATCGGTATAATTGATCGCGTGCACTATCGCCTGTCTTACCGCGGTTATGTTCGTTGGCGAACGTTGCGTGTTCATCGCGACGGCGACATAGACGGCTGCCTTGTCTGGGAACAGGAACGTGCCGTACTTGGTAGGGTTGGACAGGACGAGCCGGTAGTCCTGGGTCAGGATCCCAGCGATCTGAGCTTGTCCGGTGGACAGGTCAGTGTATCTGGCGATGTCGCTGCTCTTGAAATTGACGATGACAGTCTTTGCGTGGCCGGGGTCGATGTAGGGGTTCGCCTTTACCTGCGCAGGGGTCAGATTCGCTCCCCAATACGTCGGGTTCTGCTTGAACTTCGCATAGCTGTTCTCAGAAAAGCTGTCGAAGACGTAGGGCCCGGTCCCCGGAATCGGATGGCTGTTGAAGTATGGGTTGAACGCCGCCGGCGTGCCAAACCCACCGTGCTGCATGAGCCACTGGGAGTCGAAGATAAGCCCCACGTAAACCACTATGGTTCCGAGGAAGAAGCCAAACGGAGCTTTCAGATGGAAGACTATCTGAGAAGAGGAAGGAGCGTAGATCGGCCAGGAGGTGTCGGACATGATAGCGACCGCGGATGCCCCTGGTGTGATCAATCCAGTCTGATTGATCGTTGCCATGGTGGACGGCCCGAAGTTCACATGCGAAAAGTCAAAGATGTTGTAGGACTCGAAGAAGGAGCCCGAACTGTTTCCGGACAGATAATAGAACCCGTACATCTGCATCCAGACGTCGTAGGCTGTGACCGGGTTGCCGTCAGAGAACTTTAGCCCAGGCTTGAGGTTGAAAGTGTAGGTCCTCTGGTCTGCCGACACTGTCCAGTTCTGCGCAAGAACTGGTAGATACTGGACCGTCCCCTTGCTGTACAAGGTGCTGGCGTTTACGGTAACCAGCGGCTGATAGACAGTGTAAGTGAGCCAGTTCGGATACGGGACTTCGCCGATTGCTGCCAGCTGGTTGAAGTCCGCGGCCGGAGATGCGCCAGGCCAGAACACGTCGTCGATGGTCAGTGTGTCGTGAAGCCCGCCCTGGGCCGAGGAAGAGCTGGACGTGCTCGTCGTGCTCGTCGAACTTGTCGAACTGGAACTAGATGACGAAGAGGAGGAGCTCGAGCTGGTTGTCTTCGCTCCGCCCGATGAAGAGAGGTAGTAGGCGCCAACTCCAGCCACTGCGACCAGCACGATGATTACGGCGGCGATAACTCCGCGCGCGACTGCGATGCGCGACTTCGATAAATGCAAGCGGTTGCCCTCGGCGGGCCTGAGGAACTTATTTAAGGGTTCCACGAAAAAATGAGATTCTACTTCGCAGCCGTCTTGTCGGTAAAGTAGCAGGCAACAAAATGCCCGGGTGAGATTTCCTCGAGTGGAGGGGAGGTCTGCGAGCATATTCCTTCCGCATACTGGCAGCGCGGGTTGAACTTACAACCAGGCGGCGGACTTATCGCGCTGGGAACCTCACCCGTGATCTCTGTGTTCAGGAGGTTGCGCTTCCAAGGGTCCGGGTCCGGTGCGGATGCGATCAGAGCCATGGTGTAGGGATGCCTCGGCCGTTCGGTCACTTCCTTGGTGGGCCCTGACTCCACAATGTTCCCTGCGTACATCACGGCGACGATGTCGGAGAGGTACCTCGCTACGGCGATATTGTGAGTTATCAGCATGTAAGAAAGGTCAAAAGTTTCCTGCAGCTCTACCAGGAGACGGAGTATCTGTGCCTGCACCGAAGCGTCCAGGGCAGATGTAGGCTCGTCGAGGATGAGCAGCTTGGGATGCGTCGAAATGGCCCTGGCGATGGCAACCCTCTGCTTCTGGCCCCCGCTCAGTTGCCGAGGCAGCCGGTCCAGGAATTCCTCCCCGAGGCCCACGGCGACCAAGCTTCTGGTCGCCTCCTTCTCAACCTCGGCTTCGCCCATGTCTGTCAGACCTCGAAGCGGCTCTTCGATGATCTGTCCGACCCTCATGCGTGGGTCCAGAGAAGAGTCTGGGTCCTGGAAGACCATCTGCATCTTCTGGTAGGCCTTTCTTCTTTCTGAGCCCGGGACGCCTATCCTGGCATCGTCAAGATAGATTTCTCCTCCAGTCGGCTCAACAAGGAGAGCGACCGTCCGTGCCAGGGTCGTCTTCCCGCACCCCGACTCTCCGACTATGGCCACAGTCTTGCCTCTGGGGATTGAAAATGAGACTCCGTCTACAGCCTTCACCGTGACCTTCTTTCCCTTGGCCAGGAACTTTGTCTGGCCAGTCCTCTGGTAGTACTTCTTCAGGTCCACGGTCCTCAGAATGGGGGTCTCATTCGCCATGGAGGAAACAAGCCACCCTGTGCCCATTTTCGGCCTCGAACAGCGGGGGGACGCGCTCGGAACAGACCTTCATGGCGTATTTGCATCGAGGCTGAAACCGGCACGCGTTGAGGTCGGTCCTTAGGTCGGGCAGGGACCCGGCTATGGGACTCAATTCGGAACCCTTCCGGTCGCCCCTTGGTATGCAAGAAAGGAGTCCCTGGGTGTACGGGTGCATCGGCTTCGAAAAGAGATCGAAGACGTTTGCATCCTCCACCACCCTGCCCGCGTACATGACGACGACCCGGTCGGCGACCTGCGAAGCGACGGCAAGGTCGTGAGTCACCAAGATGATTGTGGTGCCAAGCTTGTCTTTGATTTCTTTCATCAGCTTGAGGACCTGCGCCTGTGTGGTCACGTCGAGGGCTGTCGTCGGCTCGTCTGCTATCAGCAGGGCGGGCTGCTGGGCCAGGGCCATGGCAATCATCGCCCTCTGCCTCATCCCGCCGGAGAGCTCGAAGGGATAGCGGGAGACGACGTCCTTGGCGTCGGCTATCCTCACCAGCGACAGCATGGCTTCAACCTCTTCGGCCACATCATCCGGAATCCTCCTCCCAAACGAAGGCATCGAGGGCCTCGCGGGAGTGGCTGGACGAGTGCGGGCGTCGACCTCGGCGTCGGCTCTGTGCCTTCTCGACTTTCTTAGTTTGATTGCCTCGACAAGTTGGAAGCCTACGGTCCTCAACGGGTTGAGGCTGGTGAGGGGCTCCTGAAAGATCATGGAGATCTCCGAACCCCGGTAGTTCCTCATTTCCTTGGGCCTCAGGGTGGCGAGGTCCACTCCTTTGTAGGATATCGAACCCGACGAGAACCAGGCCGACCCGGGCGGGAGCAACCCGATTATGGAAAGGCCGAGAGTCGTCTTCCCGCAGCCAGACTCGCCGACTATTGCCAGGAACTCTTCGCTCTTGATGCTCAAAGTGACGGAGTTGAGGGCCTTGAGCTGCGAGCCACGCGATTTGTAGTTGACCGTCAGGTCCGAGACTTCGAGGAGGGTCGCCATCTACCTCTTCTCCATCGTTTCCTTGATTCCGTCTCCGAGGAGGCTGAAGCCGATGACCCCCAGCGAAATGATGAGGCCTGGAAACAGAGGGAGCCAGGGAGCGGACAGGACGTAGGCGTTGTAATCGCTCACCATAAGGCCCCAGTCAGGGTAGGGATAGCGGACTGCAAGGCCGACATAGGCCAGGCCGGAATAGGTGAGTATGACGGTGCCAATGTCAAGCGTCGCGTACACCAGCAATGTCCCTGATATGTTGGGAATGACGTGCTGAAAAATCATCTTGCGTACCCGAAGACCCGAAAGGCGGGCAGCCTCGATGTAGTTCTGATGTGCGACCTTCAGGGCCTCGCCCCTGGCGAGCCTTGCGTAGGGGGGCCACCATACGATGGCCAAGACAATCATCATGTTGGTCACCCCAGACCCGAGGAGAAGCGCGATGACCATTGCAAGGACCAGGACAGGAAGAGCGAAGAATACATCCGTGAATCGCATGAGGAGCTCATCTGCTATTCCGCCCCGGATTCCCGCAAAGCTCCCAAGGATTGAGCCCACTGCCAATGCGGACGCGACCACGACATAGCCCACTGCAACGTCGTTGGGCATGGCGTAGATGATCCTGCTGAACAGGTCTCTCCCCAGGTTGTCGGTGCCGAAGGGATGGGCGAATGAAGGCGAGGCCAGAAGGGGTCCCACGTCCTGTTGGATTGGTGAGTAGGGGACCACTTGTACGTTCAGGAGGATGCCGGCTTCGACTACAAGGCTTGTCACTGCGAACGCCAGTACTATCACCGCGCCCAGGGCGGCTTCGTGGTTCGACCTCAGGAAGGACGCGAGCCGCCTGAGCCTGGAACTCATGGCTTTGGGGTCTTTAGGAGAGGCAGAGGCCGTTTGTTGTTCACCCTAGCCTGATCTGCGGGTCGACGTAGGCGTAGAGGACGTCGGCCACGAAGTTCGTTGCCACGATCACGATGGCGAAGACGAGGGTCGTCGCGAGCACCCCGGGATAGTCCAGCCCAGCCAAGGCGGTCACCACGTACTGCCCCATGCCCGGATACGCGAAGACGCTTTCAACGAAAATCGTCCCGGTTATCAGGAATGTGACTATCAGAGAGGAGATCGTGATAAGCGAGACGGATGCGTTTGGCAGGGCGTGCCTGAAGAACACGGTCCCCTCGCTCAATCCCTTGGCTCTGGCTGCCCTGATGTAGTCGGTCTGCATGACCTCGAGCAGGGAACTGCGGGCGACCCTCGTTATGATCCCAAAGGAAGCAAGGGCCAACGACAGGCTCGGGAGCAATACGTGGACCATCCCGCTTTGGAAGTATGCCAGATTCCCTTCGAACAGGCTGTCCAGGATCGGAAGGCCTGTGATGACCGATGGTGTGGTCAGGCTGACGTCGTAGGCCCCGCCGCTGGGGAGAATCCCAAGGTAAAAGGAGAATACGATAAGCAGGATGACGGCGATAAAGTAGGGAGGCGACGAATACCCACCGAGGTAGAAGAGGCGGATGGCCCTGTCAGCTGGCGACCTGTAGTACCTGGCGGCGAGTATCCCGAGCAGGAGCCCCATCGCCAAAGAGAAAATGAAAGCAAAGAAGACGATTTGGAGGGTGAAGGGGAGAGTCTCGGAGATGACCTGGCTGACAGGGATGAACCCCCTCGACGGCGATATGCCAAGGTTCCCCTGGAACATGTTCACCAGGTAGTAGAAATATTGGATCGGGATGGAATCCGTCAGATGGTATTTCTGGGCGTACGCGGCGGCCAGATTCGGAAACTGGGCGGCCGACCTCCCGAGCCATGCTTGCAGGACGTTTCCAGGTATCAGGTGGGACAGGACAAAGGTAATCGTAAGCACGCTTGCCAGGACCACGACGGCGAATAGGAGCCTCCTGAGCGCGAACCTCAGCAGGTTCAAACGAGATTTTCGCTCCTTTGGAACTTAAAAATATTCCCGGCTCGGGCTCTTGTCTTGTTGGGTGTTAAATAGCACAGCCAGCTTCGCCTTTGATTGTCTCAAGGCCCGCGTGAAGGAAGCCTTGCTTGGCCGCCCACCAAGGAGGACCTTGAGAGGCTCTATGTCGATCAGAAGCTCTCGGCCGCAAAGATTGCTAAAGCCTACGGTCTGAAGTACAAAAGTCCCAAGGTAGCTGAGTCGACGGTTCTCTATCAGCTGAAGAAGAACGGAATCAACCGAAGAGACAGGGCGGACCACTCCAGGAAGGTCACCGAGGCGATGGTGGACGAATGGGTGAGCAGGTACAAAGCAGGGGAGTCGCTGAAACAGATCGCAAGTGAGGAGTTCTCTCCGGTCACGGTCTTCCTGCATCTGCGGAAACGTGGCCTGCAATTGAGGGACAAGGTCGAGGCGCAGATTCAGGCGGTAACGAAATATGAGCGAAAGCCGTTCAGGGGTGATCCGACAGAGAAGGCGTACCTGATGGGACTGAGGTATGGCGATCTCCATGCTGTTCGACATGGGCGAGCGATTCGAGTACGTGTGAGCACGACCCACCCGGCGATGGCAGAACTATTCGAAAACCTCTTCTCTCCCTATGCTCATGTCTCGTGGTACCCAAGACGAGCCAAACTCACTGGATACGAGTGGACGTTGGAATGCGATCTGGATGATACATTCGAGTTCCTATTTGCAAAGCCTACAATCGAGGAGCTGCAGGCGTTGTCTCCGGAGGAAACTGTCGCATTCTTGGCTGGGCTCTTTGACGCGGAAGGTTCAATCTATCTGCACGATAAGCGAGGAAGACAAAATCCCGAAGCTAGTTTTTCCGGGACTGAGGAGAATCTAATGGAGTACGTCAGGCGCGCCAT
>DATDGE010000137.1:0-5524 GCA_036522255.1 Nitrososphaerales archaeon
TACAGTTGGCCTCGGAGGTCACCGGAGGTCAGGCCTTCGCAGAGGAAAAGGCGCCGGAAGCGGCACAAGCTGAGCCAACAGAACCCAATGAGCCCTCTCCGGCCGAACAAGGACCAGGAGGGCAGCCTGCCGTTCCTGCAAGTCCAACCCCCATCAAGGCGGAGGCGGAGGCCGAAGCAGTTCCTGCGGAGCCTTTGGCCGAGAGTAACGACTCACAGGAGATAAGGGAAATCGGATCGCAGCTCGCGGAGATAAAGACTGATGCGATTACGGAAGCGAAACCCAGTGACAGCGCACCTGTCGATGAGAGTCCTGTCGAAGAGCCTTCGGCCGAAGAATCCGAGGTCGAGGCGAAGCTCGAACTAGCCCCCTCGATAAAGAGCGGGCCAGCCGAAACAGGCGATTCGGACCCTCAGAGTACCTGATTCCGGCGGAGCCTCCCGCTGGTGTCCCGAAGTTAAGGGAAGAACTGTCGCTAGGTTTGTTGCGCCTGCGAAGGGTTAGGCCATCAACCTCAGCTTTCGATTGGAATCTCTGGATAGGCTTCCCTGACCATGTTTGTGAGCTGTTTGAATAATTCTCTTGGTACGTCGACATCGATGCGGGCTAGCTCGGTCGTCTCACCTGTAATTCTCACAATCCTGAAATGACCTCTTCCCAACCTGGAGTGGTCCTTGAGTTCGATTCGACGAATCTGGCCCCGGGGAATTTCGAGCTTCAGGAACGGCAGCACGTCATCAATCTTACTATCTCTGTCCAAGACAAGTGGTGGAGGTTTCATGGTCACTTTTACGAGGTACTTCCACCTGTCCCTCATGGTCTCGAACTGAATGACTCTTCGATCTGTGAAACAGATGTCCCTGTAGTATCCCCCGAAGAGGACGGTCCCCAAAACTTGCTCAGCGGAACCTAACGGCTTGGACTGCAGGTCGATCTTGGTCCCGCAGCTTGGGCAGAACTTGGCGTCGTCTGGCAGAGCCTTGCCACAGGCTTTGCAATACGCCATAATCTGACATCTTCTGGTAAACGTTTAGCCGTTTCGTTGCTCCACCTCCGAGATTACTTGATCTTGCGTTGGGGTATGACCTAGTACGTGATTATCTGGAGAAGGTTACCACTGGGATCTTTGAAGTAGACTGACTTTCCATTGCCTCGTGCGCCAGGAGCCATCCCTGGCTCTTTCATGTTTGCCGGCTCGGCATAATTGTCCCCGTAGGGTATCCCTTCCTTCCTGATTCTGGCAAACACTTCTAAGAATTGCTTTCTGTCGAAATGGAAGGCGAGGTGGTGGATGCCTTGCGCCCAAGGACTGTCCAAATCATTCGGATCCTCAAAGAACAGAATTGTTGAGTCATTGACTCGCACAGGGTGGAGAACCGCCCTAGGTCTCTCTCCCATGTCTTCGAAACCGAATATTCTTCCATAGAACTTGGCTGACTCCTTCTTGTCTTTTGATGGGATGATCGTGTGGTCGATTTTAGTGGTCATCACGGAAACCGATACTCTCGGGAGCTTTAGTGTTTTTGCCCTGCCCGATATTCGCTGCACCTCCGCCGGGAATACTTCGTCCTAGCGGGCGAGAACTAGATCAGAATTGCTTCATCGAGGTCTCCGAAATGAGGGTCCCCCGTTAACACTTTGGCTCTCCTCGCCCTAGCGGTCGCCAGGACACACGAGTCTGCGAGCCCCCATCCTCTCACCGCTGGTCTCCGTTCAGCGTTAATCCTGCCTGCGGCTTCGGCAATCTCGTCATCCAGGGGCGCGACTGTGGTTTTGGTCCGGATGAACTCGAGCCGTTCCCTGGGGTCCACCCCCTCGCGGGAGTACTTGTCAGTGAACTCTGCGACTACGATTGCCGGCGTAATGGCCTCCCCCAACTCTACGATGGGCTTTGCCCTCTCCCCTCTTGGAGACCCGGCGAAGTATTCAATCCAGGCAAACGTATCGATTACTTCCAGGAGTGTTCCCTCTGGAACTCATCATGCTCCCGTTGGGTCAGGCGAATCTGCTTCCGTCTATCTACGCCGAACATACTCTTGGGGATGCCCTCCGAACTTTCGATGAGGGAGTTAATCGTCTGGTCTAAGCTCCCCGCATGCCGGGCTTTCATTATTCTCTTCAGCTTCTCCAGCGTCGACTCCTTCACGGCTATGGTGGTCATCCAATGGCTATATGATATATCCTATAATATATGGTTTGTGGGCCGTGCGTAGGTTTCATTGCGCCTCCGGGCATACCTCTCATGCGCACGCCGGCTCACCCTGGCCGGCCAAAAAAACTCACTCAAGAGAGCATTTGTTTCAGACGATCCTCGACAGGTTTTGCTTCTGCCCAGAGCGTTTCAAAGTGGGCAGCCAAGAGGGGCGCCAGAGGTGTCCTCCGGAGCCAAAGTAAATCACTAGGTGGACGGTCTGACCTGTCGTTGAGCCAGAGCAAGGCGTCTTTGCCATCCGACACATCGAAAGAGAAGTCCACCCTGACCGAGCTTCTGACTTCGAAACCTCTGCGTATCAGGCGCAAGTACCATTCGGCATAGGATTTCGAAATCGAGGGGAAGGGTCTGATCAGACGAAGTCTGACTCCCCTCTGTAGCATCTTCTCCTCCGCAAGAAAAATCTCGTAGGGAGGAAACTGGGCCGAGGCAGAGGCCCCAATGTATTCGTGCCTGGTCTTCTCCTTCATTGCCCGAAACTGCTCCCAGAATGCCTCTGAGATCCCGGTCAGGACCACCCCTTCCTGGGCATCTAACTCTCCCTGTGCTCGCTCGAAGTGCTCCCCCAAATCCCCCGCCAGTCGTCTGACGGAGAGCAGAGCGTCTGCCAAGTCCCGCTCGGTGTCACGCCTCCTGCGATCATACAAAGCAGGAAGGCCATGCCTCGGGTCGACACCCCTGTATCTCACTGGCTTCCCCTTCCTCTCGACCGCCAGCCCCTTCGCCATGAGGCTCCTCAAGACATCATAGGTTCGCGGGCGAGGTATCCCAGTTAGTTCGGCGAGGCGACCAGGGGTGACTTCGGGCCTGCCTATCAGCTCGAGATATGCCCGTGATTCGTAGGGAGAAAGTTTCATCGTCCTCCGCAGAACGCTGATCGCTTTCTGGTTCTCATCCTGGGACCCTGGCAAATGTTACACCAGCATGGTTACACAACTATTTGAGCGTTGGAGCTCGACGGGGTACATTGCCCTATCGGGAAACTTTCCGGATCTCGTCCTTCAGGAACTTCTGGCTCGGCTACACGTTTTCTTCCGTCGGGGACGCAATGACCTCGGTCGCGCTTCTATGGCTCGTCTACGAGCTCACGGACTCCCCCACCGCCATCGCCGAGCTACTTGTCTGCTACACCGCACCAGTTGTCGTTGGAGGGTTCCTCGCAGGCACTCTGCTCGATAGGTTCGACAGGCGGCTTGTGATGATCGCAGACAGCTCCGTCAGGGGTGCGGCCGTGGCGTGCATCCCGATACTGAATTTCCTGGGTCTGTTCGCACTCTGGCAGGCATACTTCGTCGCCATCGTCTACGGCTTCTTCTACATGATGACCCTGGCCGGAACACCCTCCATCATCCCAGACCTTGTTCCGGAGGGTCAGCTCACGACGGCGAACGCACTGGAGAGTCTGACCTTCACGGTGAGCGGGGTGGTAGGCCCTCCCCTGGCAGGAGCAATCATAGTCGCCTTCGGTGCGAAGAACGTAATGGTCGTAGATGCCGCTTCCTACGCGACCCTCGTCCTTGCTCTGGCGAGCTTCCGCCTGCCGGCCGTGGTACCCAAGGGCTCGGTCCGCTCCCACTCTATCGGGGACGCGTTCCACCTCCTCTATTCGAACAAGATCCTCCTTTCGACGACCCTCATGTTCATGTCGTTCAACTTCGGCGAGGGAATCCTGTCGGTCTGGCTCCCCATCCTTACAAAGACGGTGCTCGCCGGGGGGCCTGAGCTCTACGGCATCCTTCTGGGGGTGCTGGCGGTGGGGCAGGTCGTTGGGGTGGCGCTCGCAGATCGTCTTGCGGCGAAGGTGTCCCTCGGCAGGTTGATCATCTCAGCCCAGACTCTGTCAGGGGCCTCCCTTCTCGTCCTCATGGCAGGCGGGCCAGCGTTCGTCGCCGGGATTGCCTTGGCACTGCTCGGCTTCTTCAGCGGACCGCTGACCGCGTGGGCCCAGACTTTGCGCATGAAGGTGATCCCGTCTGAGCTGAGAGGCAGGACCTTTGCATTGCTCAGGACTTTCATGCAAGCCGCCGCCCCGAGCGGGAGCGGAGTAGCAGGATTGCTCCTCCCCTTGCTGGGGCTCCTCCCGCTCGTAGGGGTCTCGGCAGCTTTCGTAGGCACTCCTGGCGTACTTGGCCTGCAAGTGAAAGAACTCCGCGATGCAGGGAGGGACTAGGACTTTTCCCGGGCCTTGGCTAGGGTCCCGGCCCCAGACCCAGCTGCCCCATCAGCCCGAGGACATCGTAATACACTCTCACTTCCGATATCTTCCTTCCGCTTACCCTGCAAACAACGCAGCAATCAGACCTGAACGACTTCCCGGTCGGCGGCACATTGCCACTGGGCCCTTTGATGGGGCCCTTCATCGTCCCAGACTCGATGTACTCAAGGCAGACCCAGTCCCCATTCCCGAAGAGCCGAGTCTTCTCGACCTTGTAATCTGGGAACATCTCGAACAGTCCATGGAACCATTCGCCGAGCGCAGTCCGCCCTTGAACCGGCTCCCTCAGCGTCGGGTCGTGCATCGCGACTTCCTCGGCGTGCTGCGAGACGAACCTGTCCTGATCACGATTGTTGAAGGCGTCCACCCAAGCTCTGTCGACCAGGGTCAGGTTGTCCTCCATGGGGCAGCCAAGCAGGACCAAGATATTTAATCCGGTTAGGGCCTCGGAGTATAGTTGGCAACATCGGTGAAAAGGAGGGCATCAGACGACGTCCGGACCGTAAGGCCAGTGCTGGGGACCCTCACTCGAAAGTGGGCTCTGACGATCATGGCGGACATAGGCTTCAGAAAAATCAACCGCTTCAATCGGCTCTTGAAATCCAATCCAGGCCTGACACCACGAATGCTTTCGAAGCGACTGAGAGACCTTCAAAAAGATGGGCTGATCGAGAAAGCTGGCTTGGGCCGTTGGAAAACGACTCACCGGGGATCCGATATGCTCCCTGCCGTCATGGACCTGATTGCGTATGGTGCGCGCTGGAACGACGGCTACCAACCGAAGGGGACCCTTCCGAAAGTCCTCGTGGAATCCAATTCCCAAGCCGGCGAATAGACTTCGCGATTAGCTTGCAGGTCTGCTCAAGATCCACGAGAAGGGTACCACCAAATCCGGCTCGATTACATGGTGGTGTACCCAACACTATCGAACGAACCCGTGCCCAGGGTTCATTGCCCCTCCGCCGGGAATACCTCATCCTTCATAGGTTCGCGATAGTTTGCCACTTTGAACCAGGAACCTCCGCAAATTGATAATTACGCCGAGCGCCCAGGCAGAACCGTGGCGTCGTGGATAATCGAAATCGCTGGTTGGAGTG
>DATDGE010000138.1:0-1722 GCA_036522255.1 Nitrososphaerales archaeon
CAGCGAGCGATAAGAGAGTTCAATGTCTCCCTGCCACAGGAGCGACGCGTCCACCTGCGGGTAGGAATCCACCTCGGCGATGTCGTGGAGGATCAAGGAGACATATCTGGTGACGCGGTTAACCTCGCTTCGAGGATCGAGCCGCTGGCTGAGGATGGTGGCGTCTGTCTTTCTCGCCCGGTCTACGATCAGGTCCAAAACAAGTTCGAACTTCATCTGGCAAGCCTCGGACCGAAGCAGCTGAAGAACGTGAGTTCACCGGTAGAGGTATTCAAGATGGTGATGCCCTGGGAGGGAATCAGAGTCACTGAACCTGCCCTTCTCGACAAGAAACGGATCGCTGTCCTCCCGTTCACCAATATGAGTCCCGACCCATCCGACGAGTACTTCAGCGATGGAATGACTGAGGAGTTGATCACCTCTCTATCCGGAGTGAACGGATTGTCCGTGATTGCCAGAACATCTGTCATGAAGTACAAGGGCGCTCCGAAAGGCGCTTCCCAGGTGGCGCACGAATTGAACGTCGGGACCTTGGTCGAGGGCAGCGTGAGGAAAGCTGGCAACAGGGTGAGAATAACGGTGCAGTTGATCGACGCCCAAACCGAAAGCCACGCCTGGGCTAAGAATTACGACAAACAATTGGATGACATCTTCGCCATCCAGAGCGACGTTGCAAAACAGGTCGCAGACGTCCTCCAAGTCCGGCTTCTTTCAACAGAAAAGAAGAAGTTGGAGAAGGTGCCGACTACCAACATCGAAGCCTACACTCTCTATTTGAAAGGTCAATACTATTTCTATGATGCCGGCAATTATTCCCAGAGCCTCAAGACGGCCGTGGTCCATTTCGAAGAAGCAATCGCAAACGACCCCAACTTTGCACTGGCCTACGTTCAGCTCGCCTACTGCTACAATCAGTTGGGATTTTTTGGAATGATTCCGTCAAAGGAAGCCGGGGAGAAAGCGACAGAGTACATCCGGAAGGCCCTGGAACTTGATGACTCGCTTGCCGAGGCCCACCAGGTAAAGGGTCGGATTCTCAGGAATTATGAGTGGGACTTCGCGAATGCCGCAAGAGAATTCAGGCGCGCCATTGAACTCAGCCCGAGCTTCGCGGAAGCCTATGGAGGCAGTGCTCTTCAGCTGTCTTTCAACAGGCAGAACGCCGAAGCCATCGCCGAAGTCAAACATGCCATGGAGTTGGACCCAATCTCCGGGACCGGATCGGCCTACGCTGGGGTGGTCTATCTTTATGCCGGTCTCTATGATGAGGCCATTGAAGCTTTCAGTAAGAGCTTGGAGGTAAGGCCTGAGAATGCGTTTGTTCTCGGCAACCTAGGCCTAGCGCACATTCAGAGGGGGATGCTTGACATTGGTCTCAGGGAGGTAACCGAGGCCGCCCAAATCAGGAACCCATCGAGCCAGAGCGACCTTGCTTTCGCTCTTAGCAAGGCAGGTAAGACCGAGGAACTACGGAAACTGCTTGAACGATTCCTCGACGAGGCTAGTCACAATAATGAAATGGCCGTGGCGGTGGCAAGTGCCTACGCGAACCTGGGAAACGCTGACAAAGCGATCGAGTGGCTCGAGAGAGCGTACAATGAGCACATTCCATATCTTGTCACCTCAAACAGTGACTTCGTCTTTGACAGCATTCGCAGCGACCATAGATTCCAGTCGCTGATGCGCAAGATCGGCTGGACAAATACGATGTAGCATAGCTTC
>DATDGE010000139.1:0-2857 GCA_036522255.1 Nitrososphaerales archaeon
CCCAGCCCCGCCAAGCTTACAGTCGTCAGGGTCATGTCCGTGGAGATCCTCCCTAGCTTCGCTGGGGTGTTGGCCGACGTGAACCAGAGGGAGCCCTCAGGACCAACGGCGAGCCAGTACGGGTAATCCGCCCTGCCCGTAGTGTTGACAGCGATAGGCGTCCCTCCGCTCGGGCTGATTCCGACCAAAAGATTGCTGTACTGGTCCGAAGCCCAGACCCGCCCGTTCCACAAAGCGATCCCGGAACTGGCAGTGGGAGTGCACAGTGGAGACTTCAAGACACTTGGCCCGGACCAGGCATACTCGACGACGGTCCCGTTGTTCGGGAAGAAGTGGGCGACCCCTGGAACCCCCTCCTCTGCGAACCATACTGATCCATCAGTTTCAATTGTAACTGCGTTGGGCCATCTGTCTGGACTCGGAAGCTTGTACTCAGTCACGGCCCCAAATTGGACCTTAGCGGTCTGACTCCTTACTACGCTCCCGGCCGGAATAATCTGGCATGAAGGTTTCACATAGTATATCTCGTAGAAAGAGAAGGATGCTACAACGACGACTACTATCAAAAGAACTGCTAGAACCGACCTTCGTGTCAACGGGGCCACCAGAAGTTCCCGTCAGGAGTAGGCTTCGAAGCCCTTCCCCAGGGAGCCGAGTGCGATCTTCTGTTCCATGATTTCGTTCGCTCCCTCGTAGATCATCGTGACTCTTGTGTCTACCAAATGTCTGGCCGGCCTGTTCTCGAGAGAATAGCCATTGGCTCCGAAGACCTGCACGGCTCTGTTGGCTGCATCGAAGGAAGCGTTTGCTGCAAAGTACTTCGCTTTCGTTATCGCTAGGTCAGCAGCCTCCCTTAGCTCGCTGTTGGTGGGGTCCTTCTCGAACCTCTGCTTGATGAATGCGGCGTTCAGAAGGAGGAGCCTTGCTGCTTCCAGGTTGGTGGAGATTAGGCCTATGTGTCTCTGCACCAGCTGATGTTTCCCGATTAGTTTTCCGTGCTGGAACCTGACACCGGCATATCTGACAGCCTCGTCTAGACAGTCCCGCATTACCCCGACGCATCCGGCCGCCACGCTCAGCCTTCCGTTCATGAGACCTGAGAGCGCGACAGCCATTCCTTTTCCTCTTGGTCCGAGCATATCCTCCTTGGGGACCTCGACGTTCTCCAGATAGAGGGTCGACGTGTCAGCCGTGGGGAGCCCAAGTTTGTGCTCGATCAATTCGGCCTTGAAGCCTGAGCTGTCTGTGTCAACCAGAAAGCTGCACATGCCCTCCCGCTTCCCTTTCGGATAGGCGAAAATGAGGACATAATTCGCCGTCGAACCGAGCGAGATCCACATCTTCTGGCCGGTAAGAAGAAACTTTTCCCCCCTCTCCTCGAAGTAGGTGGTGAGTGCCGCGGGGTCGCTCCCAGCACTCGGCTCTGTCAGTCCGAACGCAAGGATGCAGTCCCCCCTCGTGGCCGGGGTAAGGATTCTTTGCTTCTGTTCCTCGGTCCCCCAGCGCTGAACTGTCATCTCTCCCAGCGCCATGTGAACCGAGAAGAACGTCCTGGGCCCCGTCCCCTCTCTTCCTATCCTCTCTATCGCCAAGGCGTAGGTCACCAAGTCGGCCCCCTGCCCATCCCCATACTTCCTCGAAACCGGGAGGCCCAACAGGCGTGCCTTCCCAAATGTCGACCTGAGTTGATCGTTCACTTTGTGCTCAAGATAGAACCTGTCTTCTATCGGCCTGAACTCCTTGCACACTCTATCGACCTGGTCGAGGACCAGGGCCTGCTCCTCAGACACTTCGAAGTTCATTTTCGAAAGGCTCGTGAACTCGTCCTGTTCTAGCATGTCCTCATCGCTTCCAGCGTTCCTTGCTGACCCTCTCTCTTACGTGTTGTACCACTTCAGCGAACGAGCTTCCGGGCCCGAACAAACCTGTAATCCCAAGTTTGACCAGCTTTGGTTTGTCTTCCTCGGGGATTATCCCGCCCCCGACCACGACTATGTCCCCTCCCCCCCGCTTCTCAAGCAGACGCTTGACCTTGGGAAACGCCGTCATGTGAGCGCCATTAAGGAGTGAAAGGGCCACGACGTCGACGTCTTCGTCTATGGCCATCTGGGCCACCTGTTCAGGGGAAGGCAGGAGCCCGCTGTATATGACCTCCATCCCGGCATCTCTGAATGCCCTTGCGAGGACCAACGCCCCCCTGTCGTGCCCGTCCAGCCCCGGCTTGGCCACCAGAACGCGAATCTTTCTTTCAGTCCTGGCGATCTGCTTCGGCAATCCAATTCAGCCGCGCGGGACTAAGGCCTTAACCTTTGCCCGTTACCATACAACTTGGACAGCCCTTGTTGGCATGAAATCTGTGGCTGGTTTGTCAGAGTATCATCGGCTCGGTCCAGACCCCGAATACTCTGCGCCCTGCATCAATGATCTCCCCGAGAGTCGAATACTGCATCACGGCGTCCATCATCGGATAAATCGAGTTTGCATCTTCGTTTTCAAAAGCCTTCCCCAGTTTCGCGAGCGAAGTTTCCACCTTGGCGCTGTTCCTGTTGCTCTTAATGGATGCAAGTCTCTTCACCTGGCTCCTTTGGGCTCTGGAATTGATCTTCAGCGTTTCTATGGGCTTCTTCTCCGGCTTCGAGTATTTGTTGACACCTACGACGGAGTCCTTCCCTTCTTCAACCCGTTTGGAGAGCCTGTATGAGTTTTCCGCGATCTCCCTCTGAAGGTACCCTGTCTTAATCGCCTTCAGTAGCCCCCCTGCCGACTCGATTCTGTCGAAATATTTGTAGGCCTCTTCCTCCAGCTGTTCGGTGAGCCACTCCACATAGTACGATCCCCCCAACGGGTCGATGACATT
>DATDGE010000140.1:0-3824 GCA_036522255.1 Nitrososphaerales archaeon
CCAACGCGTCTGTCGTACTTCGAGACATAGCATCTAGGACCCTCTTTCCGCTTCCGTACCGCACGAATGCAGGCGGGGAACTTTTGCTGTCAGAGTTACCTGGCCAGTACGGGGTGACTGTGTCCAACGACGAGTTCCAAACGTCGGCAATTATGAGTGTTTCAAACGGGAACACCACGACCCTGGACGTCAGCGTCAACAAGACGATCCGCGCGACAGCTTTCAATGAACTTCGGACCATGGGATCGGCCGGGTTCGCTCCTCCCTGGGAGGATGTCGTGGTGGCGATTCCCGCTGATACAGTGCTCTATCATCCAGGCGATACGGTGTTCATCCAAAGGTTTCTGAGCTGCGTTTATGTCCCCAACCAGAACTTTACCGTGGTGTTCCCAAACCAGAACTCTAACGTGGTGGTCCCAAACCAGAACTTTACCGTCGTGGTGTTCCCAGTGTTCCCAGGTGGATACGCTTCCAACTGTTCAGCGGTGTTATTCCCATATGGCAGTATTCCCAATAATCCTGAAATCAAGGCTAGCGTGGTCTACTCTGACCTCAGGGTCGAAAACCAGACGAGCCTTCTCTGGCTGAATCTTGCAATAGTCAAATTCCTCTCGTTGGATTTGTTGCCAGGGCTGCAACTGGTGACGTACTCTGCCACTACCCAGGTGTCCACGCTTGCAGGTTGAACTACTGGTGCTCAACGTAATTGTCTTTTCCTCTCTTGCCATCGGGCTCGCAGTCCGGATACGTCGAAAATCATACGGTCCCGAAGAAGTGGGAGCGATTTACAAAAGGCTGGGCTTCACTCTGACAAAAAAGTTCCCCGACCTGCCTCCGGGATTCACGTTGAGGGAGGGCCTCGAAAGGGCCCGTCCGGCCTCCCCTGGACTTGACTGGGCTTTGCTGGAGAACGAGCTCGGTTCCTATGAGCTGTTCAGGTACGGCGGTGGCAGCGAGCCAACAGTCCCCAACGGTGAAACTTTGAAGCTGCTTCGAGTGTTGGGAGGCGGCTGATTTTGGTCAATGACCTCCGCGCCCGGGTCCTTTCCGAGCTGGGAAAGATCGTCCTTGGCCGTGAGAAGGAGGCGGGACTCCTCCTGGTCTCCCTGCTTGCGGGTGGGCACGCACTCCTCGAGGGAGTCCCCGGGGTCTCGAAGACATTGCTCGCGAGGGCTTTTTCCAGGTGTCTAGGCCTGGATTTCGGCCGCGTGCAATTCACGCCTGATATGCTCCCCCTCGATGTAGTCGGGGGGTTTGTCTTCAATCTCAAGGAGAGGGAATTCGAGTTCAGGAGGGGGCCGGTTTTCACAAACATCTTGCTCGCCGACGAACTAAACCGCACCCCCCCGAAGGTTCAGAGCTCCCTGCTGGAGGCGATGCAAGAACGGCAGGTAACTGTGGACGGTCACACAGAGAAGTTACCGGCCCCCCACATGGTCGTCGCGACGCAGAACCCCTTCGAGTTCCGAGGGGTCTACCCGTTGCCCGAAGGACAGATTGACAGGTTCATGGTAAAGGTGTCCCTCGAATACCCGACAAGAGAGGTGGAGTCGGCAATCATCCGGAGAAACATGTCGCCCATGGACGACTCATCGATTGCGGCCGTGGTCTCCAGGGAGGAGCTGCTCGTCGCCCTCCACACAGTGGAGGAGGTCAAAATCTCCGACGAGATAATAGACTACATATCGAGGATAGCAGAGAGGACCAGGAACGACTCCAGAATCGCCCTCGGAGCAAGCCCCAGGGCGATGGTCCACCTGGCCCAATGTTCGAGGGCAAATGCTTACCTCGATGGAAGAAACTTCGTTATCCCGGACGACATCAAGACCCTGGGAGACTATGTTTTGACCCACAGGTTGCGCGTCGCCCCAGACCTCGCGTTGAAAGGAGACACTGTCGACGCTTCGACACTCATTAAGAAGATCCTAGATGAGGTGACCCCTCCTCGCTAAGTCTCACTGCCAGAGGGAAGGATTACCTCTCGGCGACAGCGATCACTACTGTCCTCGCCATGGTCATAGGTCCGCCCCTGTTCATTTCCCTGGGATTTCTTCTTGCGGTCGTCGCCGCTGAATCATTGGTTCTTCTGTCATTTGCTAGGATTTCCTCAGCCAGCATCGTCCCACCCAGGGTAAGGACGTTCAAACACGAAAGGACCACGGCGACCCTGTTGATTGGGTCGGTCCGCTCGAAGGTGGTCGGGTCTCGGAGGTTTGTCCTTGTCACCCCGTACGGGCTCGAATGTGCGATGGGAGAATTCCGGGAGGGGTCCAGGACTCTCACTCTCGAGCCGTCGAAGGCAGGAAGGTTCGAGAACTTGTCGTTGAAATTAGTCGACGAAGACATTCTCGGGCTTTTTGCAAGGGAAACTGTGGTCCAATTGGACGAATTCGTTCTCGAATCGCTTCCCAGCTCACTCCGCGCTCCCGTGCGTCAAATCTTGGTCTCTCCAATTTCTCTCGGGGACATCCCCGCTGGGAGGCGTGGTGGCGGGCAGGAGATGCTCGCCGTCGAGGAATACCACCCGGGCCTCGATGCCAAAGATCTGATTTGGAGGAGGGTGGCCCAGTCGCCTACGGAGGAGCTTGTCTCCCGCTCAAGGGAATCAAGCATCCGACGGTCGGCTTCTCTCGGAATCGCGCTCGCATGGAAATCGGAAGAGTCTAGGGCAATGTTGCTCGACCTGGCAGCTGAAGCCTTGGGCCTGGTATCGAAGCCCCTGTTGGACCTCGGAATCGCCGTCCGAATTTCATTCGTCTCAATGGGGCGAATTGCTTCTATGGAATCTTCGAGTTTGGCGGAACTCGCAGAATCCATACTGGCGATGACGGCTGCCGACAACGGCGGAACAGCACCCGAAGCCATTTCGTCATCAGACGTGGTCTTGGCCGAAAGAGAGAATTTCTTCGCAGAGAGAAAGTCTCAATGGTTGTCGAGGGCGGCGCCCGTCCTCCTGATTTCACTGACTCCGTCAAGCATTTCTGGGGGAGACAAGGTCTTCGTTTTCACGGGCAGAGAGGACCTTTCGGACCTGGTCGAATCGGTGATTGAAACTTGAAATTCGGCAGGACCACTGTTATCGCGTCGGTCACTGGGGCGGCCTTGGTCCTTCTCTACATATCTGCACTGATAAGGGGGATATTCACCGGGGCCGTCGTCCCCGCCACCTCCATCGAGGCGGTGATCGTTGGAACGCTGCTGGCAAGGCTCCTGTTCATATCAGCGATTCCGCGAATCCGCCGCTCAACGTCAATTGCACTAAATATCATGTCAGCAGAGGTATTATTGCTCCCCCTCCTCGTCTTATTTTCTCTACTTACCTCGGACCCGATTTACCTCCAGCTGATCAGGGGAATATTCTTCGCTTGGCCAGCCGCATTCATGGCTCTCTCACCTCTATACACAATCCCGAAGCTTGTCCAGAGAATCATGGCAGGGGCGGGCCTATCAACTGTCATTCCCGCGTTGACAAGTCAGTTCGCTCTACTTACTTTCCTAGATGTTGGGCTCTTCAACGGCGTCTCGGGGGTCGGGCTAAGCAACGTCACGAAGTCCGCTCTTCAGTCAGCTGCGGGCATAGGCTCTCCCCTCGCTATCCCCTCAGAGATGATTATTACAGGAGTCACCGCCTGCGCAGCTATGATTTTCTACGCCACCCGACGCGACTCAGGGGCCGCGTTCACTGACTCGATTTTGGGAATCGCCTCAGCAGGAACGTTGGTTGTGTTGGGTTGGGGGATCGCGGGGTCTTACGGGTCAACTAGCGCCCAACTTGTCTTTGGGGCGCCTGCCCTCCTGGTCCTGGGACTGATCTGGGGGCTGAC
>DATDGE010000141.1:0-6246 GCA_036522255.1 Nitrososphaerales archaeon
GAAACGCCGGTCCACGAGTCAGACTTTGACCGAGGTCCAGGAGGAGAAATACAAACGGCGATCCGCGGGCCAATGGGCCGTGGCCTGGCGGAGGTTCAAGCGTAACAAATCGGGACTAGCAGGGACAGCTTTCGTTGGAGCCTTCCTCATTCTAGCCCTTTACGGCATATTTGCTGCCCCCTACCCTGCCAGGGGCTTCCAATGCCTCTATCAGGGGTGCGCCAACCTGCCACCGTTCCAGAACTGGGCTCACCCTCTCGGGACCGAGACCTCGGGCATCGATGTATGGAGTGAAATCGCCCATGGTGCAGGGGGTGATCTATACGTCGGCGTCGCAGCAACGGCGATTTCAGTTGTCATAGGACTTGTCGTGGGCGCCGTGGCAGGATACAGAGGGGGTGTCGCGGGTTCGCTCCTGCTGGGGCTCACCCAAGTCTTCTTTGTTCTTCCAATACTGATCATTATCCTCCTGTTCGCGAAAATCTTACTGTTCCTCGTGGCCGCGGGTCTGGGATTGAACCTCATCGTGTTCGCACTCGCAATTTTCGGATGGCCCGTCATTGCGTTCATAGCGAGAGGGGAAATCCTGAGAATCAGGGAGCTGGAGTTCGTCCAAGCTTCGAGGGCCCTGGGCGCGTCAAACACAAGGATCTTGTTCAGGCACATCGTGCCTAACATGCTCTCGCCAATTATCGTGATTGCTTCCTTGTCGGTGGCCGGCAACATACTTACCGAGGTCATCATCAGCTTTCTCGGGTTCGGGGACGCCACAGCGTCAACCTGGGGCAATCTACTATTCGACGGCTTCCAGTACGTGAGGTCGTCATGGTGGGTCTCATTCTTTCCTGGGATTGCTGTCGTCCTTTGCGTCCTTGGCTTTAATCTGCTGGGCGACGGTCTTTCCGATGCGCTGAACCCGAGGCTGAGGGAGTAGACACAGGTGCCGGAGACCCTCCTACAGGTGGAGGACCTCAAGACCTACTTCTTCACCGAAGCGGGCGTCGTAAAGGCTGTAGATGGCACGTCGTTCCAAGTAAACAGGGGGGAGCCTCTGGGCCTCGTGGGGGAATCCGGGTCGGGCAAAACAGTCAGTGCCCTTTCGATCCTCGGAGTCGTCCCGCGGCCGGGAAGAATTGTATCTGGAAAGATACTGTTCCACGGGGAAGACCTGGTGGGAAAGTCAGACTCAGATATGAGAAGAATCCGGGGCAGGAAGATCGGATATGTTTCCCAGGATCCCAACTCCTCTCTCGACCCTCTGTTCACGGTCGAATCCCAACTCGCCGAGGTCATCCAGGCCCACGAGAAAATCCCGAAAGAGGAGGCACGCCAACGCGTTCTAAGTCTCCTGAACCTAGTTAAGATTCCAGAGCCCGAAGCCAGGCTGAGGGCTTACCCCCACGAGTTGAGCGGCGGCATGCGTCAGAGGGTTGCGATAGCCAGAGCCCTGGCCGCAAATCCGGACCTGCTCATCGCCGACGAGCCGACCACCAACCTGGACGTGACGATACAGGCCCAGGTCCTGGAACTCCTGAGGAGCCTTGAACGTGACCTCGGGATGACCCTGATACTGATCACCCACGACATGGGCATCGTCGCTGAGATGACGAAAAGGGTAGTCGTGTTGTACGCTGGCAGAGTGGCGGAAGTCGCCGACACCAGGAGCATCTACAACTCGCCGAAGCATCCCTACACCCACGCGTTGCTTGCATCTGTGCCCCGGGTCGACCGCAAGAAGACCCTGATACCAATACCCGGCAACATACCAAACCTGATCAGCCCACCATCGGGGTGCAGGTTCCATCCACGTTGCAACTTTATGATAGACAAGTGCGCGAATGAAGTCCCTCCCCTCGAAGCCATCGGGGAAGGTAGGGAAGTCTCCTGCCACAGGTGGAAGGAAATCAACCTGGGAAGAGGAGCCTAAATGGCCGAGCCTCTCGTCAAAGTCCAGAATCTAGTGAAGTACTTCCCTGTCTACGAAAGGGGCATCGTGACGAGGAAGAAGGTCGGGGACGTCCACGCCGTCGACGGGTTGGCCCTAAACATCGAGCGGGCTCAGACCGTCGGTCTTGTGGGAGAGAGCGGATGCGGCAAGACCACGGCTGGCAAGGTGATACTTCAGCTGATTCCATCGGATGCAGGGGAGGTCTTCTTCGAAGGAAAGCCGGTCCACCAGACCCTGGAAAAGGGCTCAACCGAGGAAAAGAGGTACGTAAGACGCAACATGCAGATGGTGTTCCAGAACCCCTACGGCTCCCTGGACCCCAGGATGACTGTGTTCGACATCATTAGTGAAGCTTTCATAATCCACAAGCACGTCCCTCAAAAGGAGTGGAAGGACCGGGTGTACAGCCTCCTTAGACAGGTTGGACTCGAGGAGTATCATGCTGAGAGATATCCGCACGAGTTCTCAGGCGGTCAGCGGCAGAGAATCTCCATCGCCCGAGCCCTCGCCACCGACCCTAAGTTCATAGTGGCCGACGAACCGGTCTCGTCGCTCGACGTCTCGGTAAGAGCCCAGATCCTGACCCTACTCGAGGACCTGCAGACGAAGGAAGGTATTTCTTTCCTTTACATTTCGCACGACCTCAGTTCGGTAAGGCAGGTGAGCCAGTTCGTCGCCGTCATGTATCTTGGGAAGCTCATGGAATATGCTCCGGTGGACGAAATCTTTCAGGGGCCCCTGAACCCATACACCATAGCCCTGCTGTCGGCTGTACCCGTCCCCGACCCGGAGAGGAAGATCAACAGGATAGTCTTGCCGGGGGACGTTCCCAGCCCAATCAACCCCCCCTCCGGATGCAGGTTTCACCCCAGGTGCGCGTATGCCACACAGAAGTGCACAGATGAAGACCCCGCTTGGAGGGAGCTCAGGCCGGGCCATTTCGTAGCCTGCCACTACGCAGAGAAGTTCCTCGGCAACTAGTCGCCCTGCACCTGACAGGTCTTTCGTCTGGAAATGACTCGCATGAGAGACGCATGAGAGGTAAATATCGTTATATACGCCAAATCGCGGTTGACGCGCGAAAACGATTGCGAAATACGCAATTCGATGATACTGCTAAAGGCATAATGCTAGGAATTTTCGCTTTCATCCTTGTCTTCTCAGCAATACCAACTCCAATCGCGAAGGCGGCGAGCGCGCCGTACTTCTCGATGACCCTCATTGCCCCGACTTCTAACCCGGTTAGGAGGCAGTGGGCTCAGATCGTCCAGAACTCGTTCGTTTCAGCAGGCATAGACGCACACCTCGTGTACATGGCATTCGGTCAATGGCTAGGCCTCCTCCTTGGCAACACGACTTGTCCGGGCGGGACGACCTCTCCAATTTCGGGCGGGCGCAACTGTCCAGAGCCTCCTTTCGCTCAAGGCGGATGGGATGTAGGGTTCGTAGGTAACGGTGGCGGGACGGTGCTGCCTGACTTCGCGACTCAAAACGTCGTGTTCTACAGAGGTGACAATCCAAACTTCTACCCACCCAACGGCCAGAACGATTACTGGTGGAGAAACTCGACCTATGACGGCCTAGCCAACCAATACGGGAACACCTTCGACACTGCGGCAAGGTTGCCGATTGCTCAGAAGATGGTCCAGATTGTGGCGCAGGAAAGGCCGGGCATAGTCCTCCTCTATCCAGAGAACCTCTACGCATTCAACCCCAACTTTAAGCCGTGGGGAACCGCTGGCACTGCGGTCACAAGCAGCACTGCTGGCTTGGACTGGCAGCACTGGGCCACGGGATCCACCACAACCCTCAACGTCGCGTTGACGGGAGACCTTGATTCAGTCAACCCGCTCCCCAACGGAGCTCAGAACTCGTTGTACGACAGATACATGTGGGGACCGGCAAATTCGGGTACGGGTACACAAGAGACTGATGCAAGAGGGACCGGTGTCTACATCAACGGAGTAGCAACCAGCATAACCTCATCCGCGGACCACCTGACATACACTGAGAACTTCATCGCCCACAACTTCCAGGACAGCGTCCCCGTGACCGCCGACGACTATGTCTTCACTACGATGGCACAGTCGATTACAGCGGTCGGATGGGTCGGCTCCGGGACGTTGGCGACACAACTCGGCACTTCGGAAGAGTTCCATTTCCTCAACGGCACCGTTGACTACGTGAAAGCCGGAGTCTACCAGCACGGCGGATCGGCCCCTTCAGGGTGGACCGCCTCGTCCATCTGGACGTCGCTGAGCAAGACTTCCTTCAGCTTCACGCTCCCGGCTGCCAACCTCTTCGCCAATCCACTGATCACCACGGTCAACGTGCTTCCGATGCACGCCCTTGAGCATGTTTCGTGGGCAAAGTGGACCTCAAGCCCATTCAGCGGGTTCACCAGCGGCTGCACCAATGGCGCAGACTGGAGTACCTGTTCGACGGGCGGCATCTCGAACCACAACTTCAAGGTCACTTGGAACACTGCCACCTTCGGTGGGAACGGTAGCTTCATAGCTTACGGGCCCATCGGAGACGGACCATACGTCTACCGCGGATACGACGCAGTCACCCAGACCGCCACGTTGGTGAAGTTCGGCGGCTTCTGGAACGCGACCGGACTCGCGTCCCTCCACCAATTCACCCTCGACACCATCCACATCCAGCACATCGCAGGTAAGGACGCAGCCATAGCGGCCTACGGCACATCGGCTGGTTCCATCGGCTTCATGGACACGAACTACCAGTTCACCAAGGATGACGCAGCGGCCTTGAATGGACTCGGAGCACACGTGGCCTATGTCAACGACCCTGCCAACGGTTGGCAGGAGATGCCGTTGAATGACGCCAACCCGATTTGGGGACTGGGCACTGCCACCCCACTCGGCCAAGCCACGCCGGCGAAGGCTGCCTGGGCAGCCAAACAGGTCAGGACTGCGTTCAGTTTGCTGGTTCCAAGAACACAGATAGTCAACATACTGGTCCAGGGACTCGCATCCCCGGGTATCACCCAGTTCTTCCCCACCGCAGGGATAGTTCATGCGGGTGACATATACCAGGGCATTTCGGTAGACCCATACGACCAGACCAAGGCACTCTCCTACCTCGCGGCGGCAGGGTACAACACAGGAGTTGCACCTCCTTCGCAGGGCGGACAGATATTCCCAATCACACCGATCACGGTTTCCAACATCACCCTGAACGTCCCCAACTTCTTCGTTGGGAACTCGTTCACTCTGACTGGAGGATTCCCGTTGATCCCAAGCCCCATTGTGGGCGCATACTACGTGACTCTCCAGCGCAGCCTGGACGGTGGCACGACCTGGGCACCTGTTGTCCTGGGTACTGTCTCGGCTGGCGGAGCGTACAGCATTTCATACACGCCACTAAACACAGGCAATCAATGGTACAGAGTCTTCTTCTCGGGAGTCGCTGTCAGCTACCTTAACGGTTCGGCAGGGCCTCTCAGGACACTGGCAGTTCCAGGGCCATCCTTGGTAGAGTCGTACGCACCCCCGCAGGCAACGCATGCCTGCAGCCACGCGCTTGCGACCCGCTCTGGGACCTGTGCAGCCAACTCCACCGACACCCAAGTCACCACCGCGACGTCTCTGAACGTTGGCAGCTATTCTGACCTGTTCGGCCAGCTGGCCACAGGCCTCAATGGCGCGTTCAACGGACTCAAGACTTCGACCAACGCTGCCATCGCAACTTTGAACACCAACATCGGCACCGTGAACACCGGACTGAACAACCTCCAGAGTACCTCGGCCAAACAGTCAGACCTTACCAGTCTATCAGGCCGCCTCGACACACTGAACAGCCAAGTCTCAACGCTCACAACTGTAGCATACGCAGCATTAGCAGTAGCCGTAATACTAGGTCTCCTGGCCATCGCGCTTTCCAGAAGAAAGCCGAGCTAGGGGACCCCGAGCCTTTTTTCACGCAAGGATAAGGAAAAGCCCGAAGACTTCGACGAAGAGCACTACCCCTGTCAGGACATAGAGGGCCGCCTGAACGTCGTTCTTTGTTACTTCGGAATCCTTGAGCTTTCGCCTCGTGAACAGCTCGGTGACTTTCCTGCTTGTAGCCTGCCCTGCTACTCCCAGCGCCCCCCCTACCAACATGAGGGCCGTGCTCTCGATCAAAATTACGAAGCCGAACGAGTCGCCGAGGGGGATTCTGAACAGCAGCAGGCCGCCGAGGGCGATCGCAGCCCCTACGATGTTGAAGACAAGGACTTCTCGCATCGAAGTGAACGCTACCCTGGTGTAGCCTTGCATCTCATGAATAATGCC
>DATDGE010000142.1:0-3238 GCA_036522255.1 Nitrososphaerales archaeon
CTTTTGAACGGCTCGAGGACCTAAGCGTTGGCATCGACTCTCCTTTGACGGGAAACTCAACGGCGTAACCGTCTGAGGCCAGGGCGAAGAGATTGGCTTCTCCTCCCCGTATGTGCTCGCTCCGCACTCGGGAGATCAGACCGGCCTTCTCGAGTCTTCCTATGTGGTAGTAGATTGTCTGGTGGTGGATGTTCAGTGTTCGGGCCATCTCCGCGGGATACTTGGGACCCGAGGAGAGAAGGGCAAGGATCTTCTGGCCTACCTTCCCGGATGCTGACATGAAGCCGTCAGGCTTGTCGGAAACAAAGACTCGTTTGGCGAGACCTGCTTCAGACTTCGGGTCGAACAGGATCTTCTCTTTAGGCACCTGACAGCACACGGCAATACCACTACTAAACGATTTTGCATGGTGCCGGGAATCCAAGCTGCTCTGGCGCTCGAAGCATGCCAAGACTGGTATGCAGGGTATGGTGGAATGTTGTATGGGACTTAAAGAGGGTACGGAATGAGGTTCTCTGAGATGTGCGGGATTGTAGGGTGCGTGGCTGAGGAGCCCGTGGCCGGCATCCTCCTCGAAGGTCTGAGGAGAGTTGAGTATAGGGGGTACGACTCGGCGGGGATGGTAACAATCAACGGCGGGTCGTTGGCCCTTCGGAAGGGGGTTGGGAGAGTGAACGAAATCGAAGAAATGCATGAATTATCGAAGCTCAAGGGGAACATCGGGATGGCCCACACCAGGTGGGCCACGCACGGCGGGGTCACAGACGAGAACGCGCATCCCCACGCATCCTGCAAGGAGCTCGTGGCAGTCATCCACAACGGCATAATAGAGAATTATGTCCCGCTGAAGAAATCGCTCATCGCCAAGGGGCACAGGTTTCGGAGCGAGACTGACACCGAGGTGATAGCTCATCTTGTCGAGGATGAATACAAGCGGACCAGGGATCCAATCAAGGCGACGGTCGCAGCGACGAAGAGACTTAAGGGGCAGTATGCGATCGCTTTGATGTTTCAGGACAGACCCGACGTCATCGTCGGGGCGAGGAAGGACGCACCGCTCATCGTCGGTGTGGGGGACGGCAAGATGTTCATTGCCAGCGACGTGCTCGCTTTCATCGGGCACACGGACAGGACGATATTTTTGGACAATTTCGAGGTCGTGGAAATCAGCAGGGAGAGGGTCAAGATCATCGGGCCCGGGGGGAAGGAAGTCAAGCGGAAGCCGACCCAGGTTGCGTGGGAGCTTTCGGATCTGTCCAAGAGCGATTTCGCGCATTACACATTGAAGGAGATCAATGAGCAGCCGAAGACGGTCGTCACAGCCTCAGTTCAGGAGCCGGGCAAGGTGGAGGAGTTTGCCAGGGCGATCAGGAGGGCCAAGTCCCTCTACATTACGGGTTCCGGGACTTCGTACCACGCAGGACTCCTGATGAAATTCCGCCTGAACAAGGAGGCGAACCTCAGGGTGGACACGGTTGTCGCCGGTGAGCTGAAGGAGCACGCAGGATTCCTGAAGAAAGGCTCGGTGGTTTTGGCCTTCTCTCAAAGCGGGGAAACGGCTGATGTTTTGGAGGCGGTAAAGGGGGCGAAGGGTAGAGGAGCGAAGGTTTACTCCATTGTCAATGCGGCTGGCTCTACGCTGGCGCGAGAGAGCGATGGAGTCCTTCTGCTTAACTGCGGGCCCGAGGTCGGGGTCGCCGCCACAAAGAGCTTCACCGCCCAGGTCGTCGTGGCGAGCATGGTGGTAGACGCGGTTCTAGGAAAGAAACGTTCGAATGGAATAAAGGAGCTCTCGGAAGCCGTGGCTGAGGCCCTGAAGTGTGACGAGCAGATTCGCGACCTTGTGCACGAATACAAGGACAGGCCGGACTTCTACTTCGTTGCCCGGGGATACGAGAGCCCCGTGGCGATGGAAGGCGCACTCAAGCTGAAGGAGCTCTCTTACATTCATGCGGAAGGGATGCCGGCGAGCGAACTCAAACACGGGACCCTGGCCCTCATAGAGAAGGGGACCCCGGTGGTAGTCTTGAATCCCAGCGGGGACGCCCACCAGGACTCGTTGTCGAGCGCTGAGGAACTCAAGGCCAGAGGAGCAGATGTGATCGGAGTCTCCGACGTCGAGGACGGCGTGTACAAGCACTATGTACGACTCCCCAGGGTCCAGGCGAAATTCACCCCGATCGTCGAGGCGATACCCCTACAGCTCCTTGCCTACCATATGGCAGTCGCGAAACGCAACGACCCCGACTATCCTCGAAACCTCGCGAAGTCCGTGACTGTCAAGTAAAGGACTCGAGCGGTAACCCTCTCTGGGTCGAGGCTGGAAGAAATCGCTCACAAGATAATTAAATGAACCAGCCAGAAGCTAGGGCGTGGTGACCAGGAAGGAAGTACTATCGAAGCCAGTGGAGACCATCGAGGTCGGCAAGAAGAGCGTCTCTGCCCTGCTTGATGAGATGTCTCAGACAGGGTTCCAAGGAAAGAAGCTCGGGGAGGTCGCCAAAATATGGGCCGACATGGCAAAGCAGAAAGACCTCACCATCTTCCTCGGGTTGACCGGCTCCCTTAGCACGACCGGGCAATGGAAGATCATACGCTGGCTAGTGGAGAAGAGATATGTCGATGTCATTGTGAGCACGGGGGCGAACATTTCCGAGGATATTCTCGAAGCACTGGGATACCACTATTATCAGGGGACCTGGCTGGCAGACGACGAGGAACTCCTTAGACTCAAGGTGGACAGGTTCTACGACGTCTATGCCGACGAGATGCAGTATCGAAAGTTGGAGAACACGATATACAAGTTCGCCGCGACTCTCGACGAACGAGAGATCTACTCGACCCGGGAGTTCCTCCACAGGTTCGGGGAGTTCCTTTCGAAGAAAGGAATCGCGAGCATAGTTGCGGCCGCCTATGAAGCAGGGGTCCCCATCTACTCCCCCGGGCTGATAGACAGCGGCTATGGGGTGGCGCTGAGCCTCCTGAAGAGACAGAAGGGAAGGCTGATCAGGCTGGACCAGACGAAAGACATGGAAGAGCTGGCACAGATCGCAGAGAAGACAAAGAAGACGGGGGTCGTATATCTCGGAGGAGGGGTCCCCAAGGACACCATACAACTTTCGACCATCATAAAGTCGCTTGCCAAGGGGGGTGAGGAAGAAACTCCCCACGAGTTCGCCATCCAGATCACAGCGGACAGTCCGCAGTGGGGTGGCCTTTCGGGGTGCACCCTGGAAGA
>DATDGE010000143.1:0-2020 GCA_036522255.1 Nitrososphaerales archaeon
TTCGTCTCTGGCAACATCATCCCACTGGTGATTGGATTCGTCTTCTTCATACTGGGCATAGCCCTTTACAACAAAATACTCGGTGTAGTTACAGCTCTCGCAGGAGGATTCCTCCTCTTCGACGTGCTCGTCGGATACGGCGCAGGTTCGACCCTGTCGATTATTGTCGCGGCCGCCCTGACTTTGGCAGGGATCTGGGTCCAGGAAAACATGCACCGCAAAAAGAGGGTCGGTCAGCCGACCGTCTCCAACTCGGGCACTCAGCCAAGTCCTCGATGACAGACGACGGGAGAAACGCCTGAAATACTCTAAGTATGGTCTGCCAATGCGAGACAGGAACATGGCATTTTGCTCACGCTGCGGTAAGGAGCTCCCAGCAGGCGCAACATTCTGTCCAAGCTGCGGTACCCCCGTGGCTGGCAGTGAGGCTGCGCCCGCGACAGGCGCGTTGAGCGGCTTCGAAACCCTGACGAAAGACCAGAAGGCCCAGGAGTATTGGGTTCAAAGGTTCGTGGCCTTCATAATCGACGCTGCCATCGTGTATTTCGTGTTGCTGGTCATCACCCTGGTAATCGCATTCCCATTCGTCTTCACAGGGGCCTTCGTGACGGCCGGGTTCTTCTTTGGTGGGATTTTCACGGTACTATGGGGTCTGATTTTCATTCTGTACTTCACTGTGGCCGAGTCGACTTCCGGCGCCAGCATAGGAAAGAGAATCTTCAAGCTGAAGGTGGTCTCGAAGACAGGTTCGTACCCCAACTTCGTGGAGGGCTTCATTCGCAACGTGAGCAAGGTTTACTGGCTCCTCCTGCTCCTGGACGTCATCGTCGGACTGGCTTTGTCCCATGGGTACCAGCAGAAGTACAGCGACAGCATGATGGGCACCAAGGTAGTCCATACGTAGCCGCGCCGGATCTCCAACTGAACGAGACCAGGAACAAGAAGTGTTTTACGGGGTGCATATCCGCGCATGGTGGAGAATCGACCCTTGAGCTCATCAACTGGCAGCAAGGCGATCGTAGTCACGTACCCTGACGAGTTCGCGAAGAACGAAGTCCTCGAACTCGCTAAGGCCGCCGGATACGACGTCGCCGCGGTGATGACGCAAAAGCAGATCGTAAAGTCGGAGTACGGGGTCGGGGTCGGCAAGGCCCAGGAGCTGCAAGAGATGGTGGCGGAGAACGACTGCAACACCATCATCATCGACGAGACCATCACCTCTTCCCAGGCGAACAAGCTCTCCACTTTCACCCATACCGAGATCGTCGACCGGGAGAGGCTCATCCTGAACATCTTCGCGAGAAGAGCGATCACCACAGAAGCAAAGCTTCAGGTCCAGCTGGCGGAGCTCCGCTACGAGATGCCACGGGCCAGAGACGCTGTCCGCTTTTCGGTAAAGGGTGAACGGGCTGGTTTCTCGGGCATGGGTGAGACAGCCGTGGACGTGAAGTTCCGGGCGCTCAAGCGCCAGATGGGGTTCATTCAGGAAAAACTCGAGAAGAGCAGGAAAGCCAGAGACCTGCACACCACGGAAAGGAAGAAGCTGGGAATGCCATTCGTCTCGCTGGCAGGGTACACCAGCAGCGGAAAGACGACGCTTTTCAACAGGCTCACCTCGGAGTCGAAGGAAGAGTCGCCAAAACTCTTCACCACGCTGACCACCACGACCCGGGTGGTCAAGTTCCCTAACTCGAAGAGGAAGGTCCTGCTTTCGGATACCGTGGGTTTCATCTCAAGACTCCCCACTTACCTGGTCGAATCGTTCAAGTCGACTCTCGATGAGCTTCGTTATGCCGACCTTATTCTCCTAATGGTCGACGCCGGCGAGGACATGGAAAGCATCAGTGTGAAGGTAGCGAGCTGCCGGCAGACGCTGAACGAGCTCGAGGTCGACCCTGGCAAGATTCTCCTGGTCCTGAACAAAATTGACCTGTTAAAGGACAGAAGCCTCAAGATCGAGACCGACCCTATGTTCCGCGAATACAACACCGTGAAAGTCTCGGCGGTCCGAGGCGACGGG
>DATDGE010000144.1:0-1852 GCA_036522255.1 Nitrososphaerales archaeon
CAGGAGGGCAATCCGAACGGTGTCATGCAGGCCATAATCCTATCCAAAAGGCTCGATGAGGCGGGCATGACGAAGGTGAGGAAGTTCTGCAATGCCCTGCCATTCACCTGGCTTGAAGCTGGGACAGAGGACAGGACCTACATGGCGATTGTCGATATACCAATGTCCGATTTTCAGACCTGCGTCCAACAGATTGAGATGCATTTGCAGGGGGCCGGAGATTCCTATGAGGTCACAATGCTCGACACGACCAAGACGAGGCCTCTGGCCATCCCGGAGGAGATGTTCGAGCCCAAGAGAGGGTGGAGACTCTACTCGCCGGGAGAGTCGAGGACCCCTCATAGCGCGGAGGTTCGGTCGGGGAATGAAGAATGAGCCTTGCGACGCGGGCATACAAAGAATTGGTCTACGGAGGGCACTTGCTCGCCCTCGGCACCTCAAGCATGGCTGCGACTGTAGCAATTGTCCTCGGCAGGGTTCCGTCCTGGGACCTGCTCCTCATGGCCTATCTTTTCTCTCTAGGGGCCTATTCCATAAACAGGATATCTGACTTCGAACAAGACGCAGTTTCCCACCCCGATAGAACAGCATATCTGAGGAGTCGGAGGGGAGCTTTGAAGGGGATAGCCGCCGGATGCTTCGCCCTGGGCTATGTCCTTGCGCTTTCGCGAAACCTGATTTTCTTCTCAGCGCTTCTGGTCCCCCTTGTTTTGGCGCTAGCCTACAGCGTCAGCTCGGGTAGGATGAGGAGCGCCCTCGGCCTCCCAAGACTCAAGGAAATCACACTCGTGAAGAATGTGACAATCTCCTTCGGCTGGTCCCTCGTCCCCGTGCTGGTCGGGCTCTACTATCTTGACTTGCCCGTGGCAGTCCTGGGCCTTGCGCCATTCATATTCCTCAGACTGATGGTCAACACCATCTTCTTCGACCAGAGGGACCTCGACGCCGACGCCAAGTTCGGAGTGAAGACCCTACCGGTGAAATTGGGACTGGCGGCCTCCTCGAGGGTGATGGACGTGCTGGACCTTGCTTCGGGGGCCTATATCGTAGGATTGGTCGCGGTCGGAATCGCCCCGTTATTCGCTTTGGCTCTGCTTGTCTTCGTGCCGTACTCCTTCCTATACCGAGCGTACGCGAAGTCGGGGAAACACAGGGACTCGCTCAGAGACCTTGCTGCCGACGGAGAATACCTCCTATGGGGGGTAGTGACATACATTGGCCACCTTTGAGAGCGAGAAAGACGTCCTGGACGACGCGGTGATGGAACAGGCGCTGGCCCCCTACGTGCGAGCGATAGGAGACGAGCTCCGGATGCATCGAGACCCCAATAGCAAGATCATGAGCCTCGCCTACGACTTCGTCGATAGCGGGGGGAAGAGGCTCAGGCCGTCCATTACGCTGCTCGTTTGCGAGGCACTGAAAGGATCCTACAAGGAAGCGCTTCCGGTCGCTGTCGCATATGAGCTGGCGCACTCGGCGTCTCTCACCCAGGATGATATCATAGATAATTCAACGACCAGGCACAATCAGCCGACGGCTCACTCATTGTATGGCGTCACCGCTGCCATATTGCTCTCCGACATGATGATTTTCGAGATATTCCAAAAGCTCTCAGAGTACGCGGAGTTCGATGTCACCAAGGAACAGCTGGGGACCCTGGTGGCTTACATCGCAAAGGCGGCCAAGGAGGCGGCGGAAGGGGAGTTCCTCGAGTCGGAACTTTCAAAGAAGGTCGATTCGACCGTGGAGGACTACGTCAGGCTCGCCGGACTCAAGACCGGGGCCCTGTTCGGGGCCGCAGCTGCGTCAGGAGCGATTGTCGGCGGGGCCAAGCCAAGGGTCGTGAAAGACA
>DATDGE010000145.1:0-17688 GCA_036522255.1 Nitrososphaerales archaeon
CAGCAAGGCGTCGTGGAATGTGCTAACGTCGAACTTGGAGCCGAGACGCGACTCGGCACCCTTGCGAAGCCCTATGATTTCGAGCTGCCCTGTCTTGTAAGCAAGGGCTTGGCCGGGCCAGGTGATGTACCTGTCGACCTCGTTGACGATGTTGTTATTGGCCAGGGCCGTATTATCCAACATGAAACCGATGGCCTGGTCCCTTGTCCATCCCATCGCGTGCATACCCGTGTCGACGACCAGCCGGCAGGCTCTCCATGAGTCGAAGGAAAGAATCCCGATCCTGTCCAAGTCAGACGAGTAGAGCCCCATCTCATCGGCCAGACGCTCCGAGTACAAACCCCACCCCTCTATGAAGGCCGTCACACCACTATTCTTCCTGAACTCAGGGATTCCCTCCAATTCCTGAGCAATGGCAATCTGAAGGTGATGGCCAGGTACCGCCTCATGATAGGCTAGGGCCTCGGCTTCGTACCTGGGCCTTGTTTCGGGCGCTGAAGTATTGACGTAGTATCGACCGGGCCTGGACCCGACGGCAGGGGGTGGCCGGTAGTAGGCTATGGTGGAGTGCTTTTCTTCGTGCTCCTGCATTCGCACCACCTCACAGGGAGTCTTCGGAAGCCGTCCGAACCACTTCCCAATCGCCGCATTTGCCCGGGCCAGGGCAGTTTCTGCCTTGGCGACGACTTCGTCCCTGCTTGAAAAATACAACGAAGAATCACTTCTGAGGCGCCGAAGTATCTCCTTCCTGTCCCTCGTATGGAAGACTTTCTCGCCCAGTTCCTCCGTTTCTTTGTTTATCCTGTCAACCTCTGCGAGTCCTGTCCTGTGGATCTCTTCGGGGGTAAGGTCCAGCGAAGTGTGCACGTGAATGAGCTTTGCATAGGCCTCCCTTCCCCCGGGAACGTGCATTATCCCCGGCTTTTCCGGAGACCGAGCCCTAGGCAGTATCTCCGACTTCAGGAACTCGAAGTATCGGACGAACCCAGGCCGAGCGGACTCCCTGAGTGAACTTGTCAGTCCTTCTTTGAACGCGTGCCTTTCTTCCTCCTTCCAGTCCTGATGCTCGGTTTTCAGGGGCCTGAGCGGGGCCCAATCAGCGTCTGGCTTCGCCAGCAGGTCTTCAAGCTCCTCAATCACCTTCTCCACGCCTGCCCGCACCGCGACCTTTCCCCCTGCTGCTCCGCCACGAAGATTCGTGATGTGCATACCGATGTATGGCCCAATCGCCCGCCATCGGGCCGCCATGGCACGTCCCTCCGAGACAGTCCGAACAGGCTGATATGACTCTACGTTCATCAACTCGACCTGAAGGCCCTGCAGTGGGTCGACGGTCCAGTCCTCAAGGTCGCATGAGTAATAGTCAAGCAAAGAGCCAGCGTCTACCAGCAGCGCAGTCCGCGTCAGCCTGTCTGCATCGGACAGGACGTTTTCGGGGATTTCTTTGCAGCGTGAGACGACCGATTCGTACTGCTTCTTCACCCTGGCCCGTCCACCGGGGGAGATGTCGGAGAGTCTGTCGTCAAACCTCCTGTCGCCGAGGGCAGTCGCAAACAGTGGCTCGTTGGACAACCTTTCCTCCCAATACTCTTTCGCCAGCCGGGCCAGAGATTCGCCCGGGTCTTCCGCCGATTGCAACCCAGCTAACGTACTCCCACGCCGAGTCCTAAACTGTTTGCTGCCTGGTCACTTTCAGCACCACTCGGAACGGCATTCGAAGGCAGACGAGTTGTTTAATATCCGGTATGTGTGAGCACGACCATGGGCAAATTCGCAGAAGAATTAGGCCACCTGAAGTCACACGTGCCGTACCCAGCAAGCAGAGCACAAGTCCTCGAGGCATGCAACAACAATGTGCATGCTGAGAAAGACGATGCGGAATGGATGTCGAAGACTCTGCCGGAAGGCACGTACCGAAGCGCCAACGATGTGATTTCGGCGCTGCTGAACAAGGTCTAGGCCTCCTCTCCAACGAGCGAGAGGCCTTCCCTCCTTTTCTCTTAGGCTGGTTTTTTCGGGATAGGTTATAGACTCCCCATGATTGCACTGACGCCGTGAAAGGAGAAGCTCTACCATGGCTACTTGAGAAGTCCAACCCGGCTGTGAGGATGTTTACCCTGACGGATGTGATGGGCAAGCCTTCTCGGAACGAAGAAGTAAGGAGTGCCCGCGAAGGCATTCTTTCGTACGCTCCAGTCGTTGCCATGAAGAAGGCCCAGGGCAGGAGGGGATATTGGCCGCCCGAGGACGGCTGCTACAATCCCAAGTTCACTTCGACCGTCTGGCCTCTAATGCTCTTGGGAGAGATGGGGGTCCCGCGTACGCCTTGGATTGAGAGCGCGGTAGAGCGTTTCATGACCCAACATCAGATGGACAACGGGGCCTTTTGCTGCGGCACCATGGGCGGAAAAGACGGGATTGAGGAAGAGCCATGCCTGACCGGGAATATGCTCAGAACATTCCTGGTATTCGGTTACGGTGACGATATGCGGGTGAAGAAGGCGCTTGACTGGCTCCCAGAGCTTCAGTTTGATGACGGAGGGTGGAACTGTGACTATCCGAGGGTCAACACGACGCATAGCTCGTTCATGTCGACCATCGAGCCGCTGTGGGCCTACGCCGAGATCCCAAGACAAAAGTGGACTCGGAAGTTAAAGGCGTCAATGGAGCGTGCAGCCGAATTCCTGCTTGCTCATCGACTCTACAAATCGCATCGGGACTGGCGGCCCGTGGAACTGCGCGATATGAACAAATTCTACGAAGGGAACGTCGTCACGATGTTCCACTTCCCCATGTACTATTACTACGACGCTTTACACGCGCTGCGCGTGCTGACGAAGTTGGGATACCAGGATGACGAGAGGATCAGTGACGCGGTGCATCTGATGCTTTCCAAGAAGACCCAGGATGGCAAATGGCTGCTGGAGGGTGACTGGGCAAGAGAACGAAAGAAGGACAAAACCAGAAAGGCACTGGTACCAATAGAGCAGCTCATGAAGCCGAGCAAGTGGATCACGCTCAATTGCTACAGGGTCCTCGCAAAAACAGGCGATTTGGAACTCCCCAGTTGAACGATATCCCGCTGCAGGCCACCGTTGTATTGGGCCTCGACCTCGCGACAGTCCAGCTCCTTCTTCTTGCAGTCGAGCTCGTGCTGCTCATAGCAACCATATTCCTTCTGCTTCTGAACCGGAGAGAAGCGAAGTCGAGAGAGACGATGATGCACCACTTCTCATCAGTTGCCGACGTCATCACGAGGCAGGAGTATTTTGTCGCCGTGGTCGATGCCATTCAGCGTGCAGAGAGGACCCTGGCGGGGAGCGTCACAGGAAGCCCTCCCTCCAAAGAGGAGGGCGAGGTGGTCCGGCAGATTCTCGGAGCAGTCGCAGAAGCGGCCAAGAGGAAGGTACAGGTCAGGTATCTGCTCCCACTCGCGCCAGACCGCCTTAGGATGGGGAGATTGTACACGGCAAACGGAGCCGAGGTCAGATTCAATCCGTCCCTACTGGTCAGCGACGTGAGGTTCATGTGTGTCGACAAAAAGCTCGTCCTAATCGGAGTCCCGGAGCGGAACGGGAGGAATGAACCGACGAGGAAGGGATACACCGTCCCTTCCGAGAGCGTCGCTCACCTCTTTGGAAGTCAGTTCGAAGAACAGTGGGCTTCGAAGGACACCAAGAGCTACTTGGACTACCTCAAAGAGCTGGTATCACAAGCGATGGGTTCCAATCCCAACCTGTCCCATGACCTAGTTGCTGCAAATCTGGGTGTGGAGAAGGAAGACGTGACTGCAGCGCTCGGTCGGACGGCGGCCTCACAGCCCCAATAGGCGAAACCTGGTTGCGGCGTAACGAAGTGCGAGGGTCGAGAAAGACTGGGACTGAGCCGATGTCTTGCTCTATGTTGGAAGCGTCCGCGTTCTAATCGCCAGCGAGCCTACTGAACGGGACATGGAATAAATCCATGCAACGGCGGGGAAGACACCTAGGACTCCAGGTGCGAGGATGGTTAGGAGAAGGCAGGTTATGCTCAGGACGACCCACTTTGTGTAGTTCCTTATTCTTCTGTCTTGGATTCTGAAATAAGTGACGGCGAGGACAGTGGTTGCGTAAATCACCACAGAGAAAAATAGGGCTTCCCCGAGCATCGAGACGAAATCATTTGATATCCTTGGAAACCACCATGATGGGACCGAGGCGGCGGTATAGAATGATAAGATTGTGATGATTGTCACTATCTCTCCCCCCTTTTTCCATCGGAGGGGATCCCGATTGAAGAAGTCTGCGGACAGCGCGACGTTGATGTTGCTTGCAATCCAACCGACCAGGGCAAGGAAAGTGAATCCCCAAGCGACGTCCTCCACCAAGAGACCTTCCAGTGTGGTTGGGACCTGGCCAAAGACAGAGTCGACGTAAAAAGCCGAAATGAACCCGACAGCTGACAGTGCGCCTATGGCTGTCCAAAGAGCACGCGCCCTGTAGAGTCTGTCGACCAAGGCGCCCCTCAGTCGGATTGCAAAGTAGGCAATGATGATCGCCGAGGCAAAGAAGACGACCTGGGTAACGAGATTCAGAATGTCACTTGGTGACATTTGGGGCTACCTCCATCATTCCTCTGACGAATGAGAACCTGAACCATCCTTGAAGAGGGGGCTGTCCCAGCATCTGCTTGACCCTCATGACGGTGGAAACGGACAGACCTTCTTCAAAGAGCTTCAACTCTAGTACTCCGTCAAACAGATGTTCCATTGTTGCAATGGCGGCAGGAGTGTGCATTTCCTCGTCCCCCAACGCAAGTATCACCGCGTCGTGTTGTTTGACTTCTTGAACGAGTTGGGACCAATAACTGTACATCGATTCGGATGGATTCAGGACAAGGAGAGGAGAAAGAATGTCAGTGACGATTCTGATTCGCCTATCTGAGTTCCTCGCCAGAGCCTGCTTGACGCTGTAGGAGATTGAAACGGTGTCACGCAGGTCACATTTGACTGGAGAACCCGAGCTAGCAATCCATTCGGGAACTCTTTCCATACCTATGCCGAAACCCTTCATGTCCCTGGTCACATCCGACACCGGCCGATGGGTGACGTAGAGACAATAGTCTCCCTGCGTTAGCCCGGACCTCGTGAACCAGTAGCCAAGCGCCTGCTTTCCGAGTCCTGATTGACCAAGGACAAGGATGGAGGACTTGTCAGGATAACCGTCGTTCAGTATCTGGTCTAGAGTGGGTACCCCGGTAGAGACCACACAAGGCCGGTCCAGTAGAATGAATGATAAGCCTATTCAGGGATGGCTGGACCTTCCCTCCATGGCTTGACATTATGCGCGTGATTTTTGACCGTCGACAGGAAATTGGCGCCTTGGCAAGGTCCACGGTTTAGGAAAGGCTTTTGCCAGTGCGCCCAGGGTAGGAGGTGAAAGATTTGAACGGAACGAAATTGAGGATGCTGCTCCTGGGGTTCATTCTGATCATTCTAGGGGTCGCGGTTTACTTCACAATCGGCGGCGAAATACGCCTCATCATACTAGCTGTTGCGGGGGTCGTGTTTCTCGTCGGCAGCATGGTTTACCCGACTCGGGCAAAAGTGACGCAATGATTCAAGACATGGACACAGGTGCGGGGGGTGGGATTCGAACCCACGAACCCCTAAGGGACGGGATGCCCCATCCGAAGCTAGTCCGGATCTTGAGTCGGGGAACTTCTGTCCCGCACGGTTGACCAGGCTTCGTTACCCCCGCGCCTTCGCCGCTTCCCCGGGTTCCGATAAAGAGTCTTGGACGTCCGTGGACAGGCCTACCGAACCTGATTGGTTAAAACCAAATTAATGAGCTAAGGCGCGGTATCTCAGATGGGTTCCATACGGCAGGTCAACGTGAAATCTCGGACCGAGGGTGAACGGGGCCTCCCCAAGAAACCTGTCGACTCTGCCTTCGTTTCATTTGCGGGAGTTCAAGGAGATTTCAATCTCTATAGGCACGAGAAACGCAGGGACGACCCAGATTCGGCCCTCCTGATAATGCCAATCGAAAAAATCAGGGAGTTGAATTCGGAGGGCTGGCCGATCAAGCCCGGAGACCTGGGAGAGAATCTTACCACCAGTGGAATACCTTACGACTCGTTCGAAATAGGAAAGATCTTCACGGCAGGGGAGGCGACCTTCCAGATTTCGAGGGCCTGCGACCCCTGTGACAATCTGTTCCTCCTTCCATACGTAGGGCGCTCGAAAGGGCCGGACTTCCTGAAGACCATGCTAGGCAGGCGAGGGTGGTATGCGAGGGTCCTCAAGGAGGGCCTGGTGAAGGCTCAGGACCAAATCAGCCATTCAAGGGCCTAATCACACCCCGGCGGACAGAAGAATCTGTCACTATTGGACAGTCGCGACCCTGCTCGTCTTCCTGAGCAGGCGGTGTGAAGCTATCTCAATGATAATGTTGCAATATCTCGCCAGCTGGCCGAAGTACGAAACGAGGACCCTGGCGTACCCGAACTCCCCCGATTCTAACAGTTCATGAGTCACTTCTCTCTCAAGCTGCAGTGTCTCCTCCACCAAAGCGAGGGACCTCCCGATGAGCTTGATGTCCGGGGTCAGCAAGCTTTCGACCGTTGTCCTGAAGACTTCACCAGCCTTCGTAGCAAGTCCCCTGACGCTCGCTTCCACCTTCGGGTCCATCTTCGTGCCCAGTCCTCTGAGTCTCACCAACTCTTCCGCGACGTCCTGAATAATGCTCCCGATCTCGTCTAGAGTCTTGGCCGAAACTCTGTCCCCTGATGCATGCAGCGGCGACTCGATTCCAATCTCCGATGCCAACTCCCTTCTGTTGAGTGCAACGAGAAGCTGCCTAAGTATCAGCCAATACAGTTCATCTATTTCCTCCTGGACTCGGGCCACCTCGTTGAGGCCGCCAGTCTGCTTGAGGTCCAGAGAGTTAGTCACATACTCCAAGCTCTTCGAAACCAAAATCTGAAGACGTTTGATCAGAGAATCCACAGGGAACTTCGTCGGGTCGATGAAACTCTGGGCGACGATGCGCCTCACGTCCGATTCGACCACCTCCATCCCCCTGAGCCTTTTGACCGTGGCCACCACCCCGTCGACGGTACTCTGGTTGAGAGGTTCCTTCCCCACGACCTCGATCGTGTCGTAGCCAAGTGCGTACGCCCCCACGATCAGTTTGGTCAGCATTTCGTCGCTCCCCGCCTGGTCAGCCCTGATCGACGCCTTCGTCGCCTGCCTGGCCTTCGTCGCTGGTATCAGCCTTAGAGTCCCGTCAGCATCTTCCCTGAACAGGAGGCTGTCCTTGGCCGACACGTTCATCCTTTTCGCATACTCGCTGGGTATGGACACTGTCAGCGTGAACTTCCCCACTTTCTGCACTCTTCTGAGCTCGTCCATCTGAAACTACTTGCTAGTCATTACCTTATATACTATACGCTTAAACATCATCTCACACCAACGGGGTCTAGACAACTAAACATGAAGAGGGACGATTTTTCATGGATGATAGGCGGAGTCCAGGGGAGCGGAGTCGATTCCTCGGCCAACATATTCGCAAGGGCCGCTGCATCCGGAGGCCTCCACGTCTTCGGCAAGAGGGAGTATTATTCTAACATCAAGGGGGAGCACAGCTACTTCCAGGTCCGAGTGTCAAAGGACCTCATCAGGTCGCACGTCGACACCGTTGACATGCTGGCAACGTTTGAGGAGGAGACGATATTCAGGCACGCCCTCGAAGTCAGGAGCGAAGGCGCGATCATCTACGACCCCGACCAGGACTCGAAGCGGCTCGACCAGGTCCCCACCATCGAAGCCCAGGTCGTGGAGGCCCTGAACGCCGAGTTCATCAAGAACGGACTATCCCCCGACGTCAAGGGGATCCTGGAACTCGCTCGCAGGCGGGGCGTCCACATCTACCCAGTCCCCTACGACGAATTGCTGAAGACAACTGGTTCCAAGTTCGGCGAGACTTCCCTCAGCTCGTTGCAGAGGATGCTCAACGTCATGGCGGTCGCGGCATCCTACGCTCTTCTTTCCTACGACGAGGGACTCGTGAAGGAGGCGGTAAGGAAGTGGTTTAGGAGCAAGCCCAAGGTAGCAGAGATGAACGTCGAGGCCGTCGCCCAAGCGTACAAGTTCATCGGCGAGAAATATACTGGGAGCTTCGCCTACAAACTCTCCCATGTCAAACCCGAGGGCGTCAGGCTCTTCGTCCGCGGCAACTCGATGGTGGCCATGGCCAAGGAGCTCGCGGGATGCAGGTTCCAGACTTACTATCCGATTACCCCCGCCAGCGACGAAAGCGAGTACCTCGAGGCTCACTCCGAGATGGAACTTGACTCTCCCTCTGCTCAGGAAAACCCTCAGGTCGCAGAAATCGCAGCGTTGAAGACCAAGGGCAGCATAGCTGTAATCCAGTCTGAAGACGAGATAGCCGCGGTGACCATGGCCATTGGCGGTGGCATTGCGGGGGTCCGTTCTGCCACTTCGACTTCCGGTCCAGGCTTCTCTTTGATGGCCGAAGGCATGGGATACGCAGGCATGAACGAAGTCCCTGTCGTGGTCACACTCTACTCCCGTGGCGGCCCGAGCACAGGCCTCCCGACCCGCCATGAGCAGGGAGACTTGAGATTCGCACTGCACGCAGGCCACGGCGAATTCCCCAGGCTCGTCCTCGCCAGCGGGGACCTCGAGGAGGCCTTCTACGATACTGTCAGGGCCTTCAACTACTCCGAGAAGTATCAGACTGTAGTAATCCACCTCGTCGACAAAGCCCTCGCCAACTCAGACGGCACCCTGCCAATGCTCGACGTCAACAGGGTCAAGATAGACAGAGGTCTGTTCCTCCGAGAGATCACCGATGCTGTCGACGGCCAGTTTGAGCGCTTCAAGCATACTGCGAATGGGATTTCCCCAAGGCCTCCGGTCGGCACAAAGGGGGGAGTCTACTGGCACACCGGGGACGAGCACGACGAGCTCGGCCACATCAGCGAGGACCCGACCAACCGCGATTACATGATGGAGAAAAGGATGGGGAAGATCGACCTTGCTGACAAAGAGATACCCATCGAGGACAGAGTCAACTTCTTCGGCCCGGAGAACGCCGACATGACAGTCGTTAGCTGGGGCTCGACCAAGGGAGCCATACTGGACGCCATGGACTGGCTCAAGAATGATGGCATCAACGTCAACTTCCTGCAGCTCAGGCTCATCAATCCTTTCCCGACTGAATACGCAACCAAGCTCCTCTTGAGAGCGAAGAAAATAGTCGGAGTCGAGATGAACTACTCAGCTCAGCTGATCGGTATCATCCGCGAACGGACATGCATCCCCATAGAACAGCTCGTGGTCAAGTACAACGGCAGACCGATGTCATCAGAGGAGGTCTATGACGCTCTGAAAATGATTCATGAAGGAAAAGCCCCGAAGAAATTGGTGTTGAAACGTGGCGCTTAAGTTCTCAGACCTGAAGACGACGGCACACAACGACTGGTGCCCAGGGTGCGTCTCCGGTGACACTCTAGTCGTCTCCAACCCATCCGTGAAGCAAATTCAGCTAATCGCGCCGGGAGACAGGGTGCTCAATGCGTCTGGCGAGTACGCCATGGTAGGAGCGAGGATCAGGCATCGCTACTACGGTCCGATGTACCGCATAAGGGTCAAGGCATTCGGAGAAATCAGGGCGACCCCCGAGCACCCATTCGTCGCCGTGCGGAGGAAGTGGGGGAGGCACAGGCATAACGTCGAGTTTATCGAGGAAAAGGTCGAAGCTTCCGATCTCCGGCTCGGAGACTACCTTGTCTTCCCTGTGATGAAAACCGAGACAGACTTACCCGGCTTTGCCATTGAGTTCCAGAAGAGGTCCAAGGACACCAGAAGTCTACCTCTACCGCGTGAAGTCCCTCTGGGAGCCGATTTCCTGCGACTCGCCGGCTATTACGTAGCCGAAGGCAGCAGTCACAAACGTTCTCTCATCTACAGCTTCAACAAAGGAGAGACTGATCTTATTGGCGACACGAATTCGCTGATGCGGAAGCTCTTCGGACTTCGCGGCAAACCTTACGCAGAGGGAGATGGAGTGGATCTCGTCTTCAATTCGTCATACCTCTCCGAGTTCTTCGAATCAATCTTCGGGGCCGATGCCGAAGACAAGCGCCTCCCCCACGAGTTCATGTTCCTGCCAGCGGTGAAGCAGGCTTCCCTCCTCAGAGGACTTTGGAGAGGGGACGGCGATTTCAAGAAATCAAAGGCAAGATACACGACAACATCTGTCGTCCTCGCCGAGCAGGTGAAGATGCTCCTCCTGAGACAGGGGATAGTTCCCATCATGCAGGTTGAACCTGCTCACGGCATCCACAGAACAGCGTACCGATTGTACGTCAGCTACTGGAGAGACTACAACAGACTTGCGGAGATTGTAGGCGTTCCCAACAGGAAGGAGCCGAACCGCGACAGGCATTCGTCCGTCCTGAAGAACGGGAAGGTCTACCTGCCCGTCTGGAAAATCGACACCTACCAGTTCAATGGTTACGTCTATGACCTATCCATGGACGATTCCTCCCACACCTTCGTCACCAATGTCACGGCCTCCGGGAACTGCGGGGACTTCGGGATCCTCAACGCCGCACACATGGCCCTGGCAGAGATGAACGTCGACCCTTCTAACACCGTGGTGGTCTCGGGCGTCGGCTGCTCGGGGAAGGCGCCTCACTTTACCAAGACCTATGGGGTCCACACACTCCACGGCCGGTCTCTCCCGTTCGCCACCGGGATTAAGCTGGCCAACCCGAACCTCGAGGTCGTAGTAGAGGGAGGGGACGGAGACGGCATGGGCATAGGCGCAGGCCACTTCGTCAACTCGGGGAGGCGGAACGTCGACATGCTCTACATCATCCATGACAATGAGGTCTACGGCCTCACCAAGGGCCAGGCCGCACCGACCATGGGTCTGGGGATGAAGACGAAGTCCCTCACGGCACCAAACATCAATCAGGGAATCAACCCGATCATGCTCGCAATAGCTTCTGGCTACACATGGGTAGCAAGGGGTTACGCCTACGATGTCCGTCATCTGAAGGACCTCATAATCAAGGGGATCCGCCACAAGGGCTTCGCATTCCTCGACGTGCTCCAGCCCTGCCCCACCTACAACGACATCCAGTCCAAGGAGTACTGGGCAGGCGAGGGAAACCTCGACGCCTCCGGGAAGCCTCAGCCCAGGACCTACAAGCTCGAGGACACAGGATACGACGGTGTGGTCCACAGCCACGACGAGGCAGAGATGGAGGACAAGGTGCAGAAGGCGGTCCTGAAATCATTCGAGTTCGGCGACCACACACCCATCGGTGTCTTCTATCAGAATGAGTTCATCACAACCTACGAGGAGCGACTGGCTGGACGAAGCCCCTCATACAAGACGAACCCTCCTGCGGCACAGGAAATCGCACGCCCGGACGGGACCCCAACGACGAACATCAGCAAGCTCCTCGAAGAGCTCAGAGTGTCCTGAGCCGCCGAGAAACATAATACCGATAGAAGCCCGGCTCATCATATGCTAGTTGACGCAGGAACAAAGAATCCTGCGAAGCTTGAAGGGATCAGACGAGCCTTCTCCAAATACTTCCAAGATGTGGAAATCCGTCCGGTTGACTCATCCATCGTCGCAAAGGCTCAGCCCAGAGGCCTCGAAGAGATGACAGCGGGTGCAACAGCGCGTGCGAAGTTCGCCATCTCCAAGGCCGGGGGTGACTTTGGAGTCGGGGTAGAGGCCGGTATCTTTACCATCGGCGAAGTTTACTTCGACAACCAGGTCGCAGCCATCGTCGACCCATCGGGCAAAGTGTCTCTGGGCCACTCAGCCGGCTACTCCCTCCCGCGAGAAGCAATGGAGAAACTCTTCAGCGAAGGGAAGGAGCTGGAAAGATGGGCCGAATCAGTCAGCGGGATCACGGAGGTGGGGGACAAGGGAGGCCTCATCAACTACCTTACCAAGGGAAAGATGACCAGGACGGATCTCACAGAGCAATGCGTCGTCACCGCTTTGATTCCCCGGCTTCACCGGGACGTCTATGGATTTTGAGGGTCAGAGCCCTGATTCTTCTCTTTTCTTCACGAAGGGCCTCGCGGCGGCGGCTATGATGAGACCAGCGACGAAACCTCCGATGTGGGCCCCATAGGCCACCCCTGTGTTCACACCGCCTACGAAAAAGAGTAGTTGCAGCAGGAACCAGAACCCCACGAACCAGAATGCGCGGATGGGGAGGATGAAGTAGCCCACGTAGGAGACGATCCTTGTTCTGGGAAAGAATACCAAGTATGCCGCCATCACGCCTGATATGGCCCCCGACGCTCCAATGCTTGGGGCGTAAATGTCCGGAGGCCCCGCCGCCAAAGAAAGGTAGGTCTGCGTGAGCCCGCCGGCGATTCCGGCTATGAGGTAAAAGCCAAGGTACTTTTTGTGTCCGAACGCATCCTCCACATTGCCTCCGAAGACGAAGAGGAAGAGCATGTTCCCGACAAGATGAATGACTCCAGCATGGAGGAACATAGACGTGATAGGGGTCACGAGGGTGATGAGTCCCGCTCCATTGAACGTATTGACAAGATAGTAGGGTACGAGTCCGAGCCAATCGAACAGTACCCCTGAGGGCTGTGGGGCGAAGTTGTTTGTGTAAACGACCTCGAAGACGAATATGACGGCATTGATGACTATCAGTGCGTAGTTGAAGTAGGGCCTCTGGCTCGGACGAGTCAGGTCGTAAAGGGGAAGCATCCAGGTCCTCTAGAGGCCCGGGGAGAACATCCCTTTGAACTCGCGGGCTAACCCTTTAATCGCCTCGGACAAGCGAACCACAACGTGAAGTACGGGCAGCTTTTCCCTGAGAAGCCCATCATCGGCATGATTCACATGCCCCCGCTGCCTGGGGCACCGAACAATAAGATGTCCATGAAGCAATTGACCGACTTTGCTTTGTCAGAAGCTGACAAGCTGGAAGGCGCAAGGCTCGATGCCTGCATCGTCGAGAACGTCGGGGACACGCCGCTCTTCAAGGAGAACCTCCCTCCCTACACGGTCGCGGCCATGGCCGCCATCACCAAAGAGGTAGTGAAACATACGAAGATGAAGGTCGGGGTAAACATGCTCCGCAACGCCTGCGAGGAGGCCCTATCTGTCGCCCAGGTCGCCGGCGCCCATTTCATCAGGTGCAACATTCTCATCGGCGCCTATGCCACCGACCAGGGGATCATCGAGGGTTGCGCAGCCAGGGTGGCGCGGCTGAAGAAGGAGCTCAACTCGCAAGTCCTCGTCTTCGGGGATGTCCACGTCAAGCACGCTTATCCAATCTTCAACGTCGAGATAGAATATGCGGCCCAGGACCTTGCCGAACGAGGCGGGGCAGACGCTGTGATTGTTTCAGGCCCACGCAGCCCCGTCCCTCCCTCGTTCGAAAAGGTGAAGAAAGTGAAGGATGCTGTTGACAAACCAGTCCTGATCGGGAGCGGCATCGGCCTGGCCAATGTCAAACAGTTCTACCAGAAGTCCGATGGTGTGATCATAGGCGAGCCCGACTTCAAGGTCAACGGCGTGTGGGGAGGACCAAGCGACGAGAGGGCGTACGCTAGGGCCGTGAGAGCATGCAGACCATGAACTCCCTCGTCAGATTTCCTATGTGGTGGATGTCGATGGGTAGACTGTCTTCCCACCTTCGTCAGATTGCGTCCGATCCGAGCGGCGCCCCGACTTCCAGCGTCCTGGACCCTTCGTTCAAGCGCATGATGGTCTACGTCTTCGTGGGGACCCGCGGTGGTCAAAACAGGGCAAGAATTGTGGAGCTCCTCCGGACCGAACCCACCAACCCCAACAAGATTTCCGAGAAACTGAACTTGGATTACAAGACGGTGCAGCACCACATCAAGCTTCTAGTGGAGAACGGTGTGATAGTAGCTAGCTCCGAGGGAACCTATGGTGCGGTCTATTTCCTGACTCCCTATTTCGAAAAATTCTTCGACTCAGTAAAATCGATGTGGGCAAGATTTGGGCAAAGTTAGATATATCCAGAGGGGGTCTGAATTCTAGATGGCATTCGACATCTTCTGGATGAACGTTGCTGCCGTCTTCGCCTTTCTCAACGTGGCTTTCGTAGTTCTGCTGGTAGCCTTCTACTTCCAGAGTTGGCGGAGGGTCCGCTCATCCCTCAGTCTGTCGCTGATGAGCTTCGCCATTTTCTTCCTGATTCAGAACGGGGTGATCATAGTGTTCTGGTACGTGCTGTACGGCCTCGTCCCCTCGGCCCAGGAAATCGTAGTGGCTGCCGCGCCGTACCTTGTAGCCATCAACGCGCTTGAGTCGTTGGCCCTGGCGAACCTGGTCAGGGTAACCTGGCGTTGACCGATTCAGGTTCTGAGATTTGGGTCTGATTTGGGAAAACCGCTAATAGCAATCGGACCGTTTTCAGAGTTATGATAGGATATTCAGCAGACCTAGCACAAGTGTGCGGCTGTCAATGGGCAGCTACAGGTAGCACGTCGGACGAAGTCGTGGCCAAGACAAAGGCCCACGCCAAAGAGACACATCAGATGAATGAGGTCCCTGCCGCAATCGTACAGAAGCTGCAGGCCGCCATTCGTCCCGCGATGTAAGAAACCCAAAGGAGGCTCTCGCCTCCTTTCTTTTTTTCTTGTGACTTTGAATCAGCCGAGACCCTGCCGGGTACTACCCTGTTTGAAGGAAAGCAAAATAGTAGAAGACGAGAAAGCCGACTAGGATGTTCACGAACCATAGACTCCAAGTCGTAATCATGACCACCCTGTAGTTCTGTACCTTCAGAGCCTCTGGGAATCGACTCCAGCGCATTCTAAGCACGAGGTAGACGCCCAATATGGCTGTGATCGACCCTAACCCGGCCATCAAGAGCACAAGGTACCAATGATCGAGGTAAACTCCTCCAAAGAGGTAGTAGCTCTGGTACCCCCCGCTCCCGTATCCGAGGCCGGTGGTGCCGTAGAACCAGCCGAGGAAGTAGTTGGGAATCATCCAGACTATCGCCCCCAGACCTGAGACGACCACTGCAGACGTCATCAGATTCTTGTGCTTGGATTCCAGCTTCGCTCCATCATCGCTCCCCTTGGCGAAGGCCCTGTGGGTGAGGACGGCATATCTCAAACCCACGAGGATGATGACTAGAGAGATCGTCTGAATCCCTAGGTTGACTTCAGCACCAAGTGGGATGGTCGCCATTGACGTTCACTCAGAAAAACCATGACAAAAGCGTTTTGTGAAAACAAGAAGGGGGCGAGGCTACCCTCGCCGCTTTGCTCATGGCTTGTACGGACTGGACGAAGAGACGCTGAAGTACAGGAAGAGGTTGGTGTTGGTCGGCGAGTTGTCAGAGACTATGGGCACGCCTGGGATAGCTACCTGGGTCTTGACTCCGCCCAAAGTGCTGTAGATAGGATCGCTCTGGGTCGAATTGGCATTTGCTGTGGCAGTCGTCTGGGTCGTCACGGCCTTGGCGAGTGCATCGAACGACGTCAGACAGTTGCCCGTCGGGTTCGACAGGTCCGAAGCCACCCATTGGTGACACTGGCCGGTCGCCGCGTCAGGCATTACGTTTGGGTCGAAGACAAGGACGGTTATGACATCCCATGGGATGCTGCTCCCGCCTACATAGTTGACTATGTGGTCGTGCGCCGGAGTCGGGAGGACTCCTTCAGGAAGTCCAAAGACACCCGACTTGATCCCTATGTGTTGCTCTACTGCGGTGAAGTATGGAGAGTAGATGAGAGTGGGGTGGTCGAAGCAGGCCGAGACCGTTCCCCCAGCTCCGCACTGTGTGAATATCAGCTGATGGTTGAAGGTCGGGTAACCCTGGCTTGTCGCGCCTAGACTTGGGACACCGAATATCGAGAGCCCGGCGAAAGCAGGGACGAGTATGAAGACTGGAGCTGCCCCTGCGACTGCTGTGGAGTTCCCTCCACCGACTTCGCAAGAAGTCTTTGCTGCTGCTAGGTTCGCTTCCGTCTGATTGGTCGCGAACTTTGAAAGTGCTGGTGTGCACGTGTAGTCTTTGGTGTACTGGAATGAGACGACCGAGTTCTTGTAGAAGCCTGCGCTTGTCGAGCCGTTAAGAATCATCGAAAAAGCTACTGTGGTCGCCGATCCCGTAGTTCTTGTGGTCGTACTTGTCGAAGGGCTTGTTCCTGGTGCGAGTAAGAAGTAGTAGGCGCCCGCGGCTATCGCAATTATCACAACGACTGAGATTACTGCAATGACTGTTGAAATTGCGGGTCTTCGTGTTATGTTTTCCACGTTTTCAAAGTCCTTCGTCTGAGTATATAGCGGAATTCCCAATTCTCACCCAAATCTTTTGCCGCCGCAGACCGGGAATCAATTTGGGTCTGATTTGGTAATTCCTTCATATGCAACGCGATTTGTAATCATCGAAAGATGCAGGCTAACCCTCTATGGCCGGTCGAGAAAAGATTCCCAACGCTCAAAAATGACGTGCGGAAAGAAGTCTTGGTCGTCGGGGGAGGGATGGCGGGGATTTCATCGGCCTTGCGGCTGAAAAGGGCCGGGTTCGATGTGGCTTTGATAGAAAGGGACGAGGTTGGCGGGCCCGCAACGGGTGCGAGTTCAGGGGTCCTCTATTACGGCAGCGGAACCAACTTGGTCCCGGCATATGACCTGTTCGGGGAAGAGAAGGCGAACAGACTTTGGAAGGAAACCGCGGGCGTAATCGAGGAGATTGTAAAGACCGCGAGGGATGGAGCAATAGACTGCGGGACTAGGACCTGCGGCTCGATCATGGTCGCGAAGGACGACAACGAGGTGGACGAGATCGAGGCCGAGTTCAGGGCCCTCAAGAAGCTCGGGCTCCCGGGGAGGCTCCTCTCAGTCAGCGACGTCAGGGCCTATTTTCCGCTGACAGGGTTCAAGGGAGGTCTTGCCTACGACGCCGTCGGTCAGGTTCATCCGGCGAGATTCGCATCGGGGGTGGCGAGGATGGAAGGCCTCGAAATCTATGAGCAGACACCACTCATCGAATGGAAGGAGGAAAACGGTGGGGTGCAGGTGAAAACCCCTGGTGGCGTCATCAGGGCCTCAGATCTCGTATTGGCAACAAACACCGAGCCATGCTTCGGGATGGAGAATCATTTTGAACTGGAGTCTTCTGTCATACTCGCAAGCGAGCCGACCAGGAGGGTTCGCGATGTCTTCCCGGAGGAAAAGATCTTCTGGAGCATGGAGGAAAAGTACGACCTATTCTATCCGAGAGGCGACAGGTTGATCCTGGAACTCTATGCGCTCGGGGATGAGCAGGCTAAGCTCGCATATTACTTCCCTGGGGTCGAATTCAAGACCGAAGAGCAGTGGGGCGAAGCCTGGTCGAAGCCCTCGGATTGGATTCCGATTGTCGGGAAGGTCTCAACGCACGTCACGTCAGCCATCGGGATGGGTGACCAGGGGATAATCATGAGCTGGCTGAGCGGTTCGAAGATTCCAATGATTATTAATGAAGGTTCGGACTGGTTCACCGAGATGGCATCCCCCACACGCTTCGGGAACAATTAAGGGGCTTTGACAAATTGAGCGTCGATGGCTTTGAGAAAGCGGCCGAGACGTCGGAAGTCCCTCTTGGGACAAGCAAAATCGTAAAGGCGCTCGGGGCCGAGATATTCGTCGTGAACAT
>DATDGE010000146.1:0-2096 GCA_036522255.1 Nitrososphaerales archaeon
AGCTCAGGCTCTCACCTGAGACCGCGGCCACTGACAAGCTCGGATGGGTCGACGGGGGGTCGAGCTACTCCTACCCCAACTCTCTCATTGGATCAGCCGCGTCCGAGCGATGGGATGCCTCGTCCTACACGGGCGTTGCCAGCGGCCCGGGGAACTTCACGACCACATATTTCCACCTCTACGGTCTAACGGTGAACCTTACCATCGATGGAGGAGGGAGCCCATCTAGTCCGGCCCTCGAAGCCAGGCAGCTTGGGCAAAGCTTCGTGGCCATCCTTGGCCCTGGTCCCAACACCTACTTCCTGGACGCTGGGTCGAACTGGAACGTTCAGAATCCCCTCAATGGAAGTTCTGCGCAAGAGCGCTGGTATGCTGACGGACCAACCAGCAGCAACTTGACCGCTGGTACAACGATTATGTTGGAATACCATCATCAGTATCCCGTAGCGACCAACATCAGCCCTCAATCGGGAGGTTCGATCTCCAACCTCACTGGATGGCAAGACCAGGGTACGTCCTTGCAGCTCTCGGCCGCCGTCAACTTGGGGTGGAAGTTCGAGGGATGGAACGGCTCCGGAACAGGAGCATACACCGGGGGGTCGAACACAACATCGATTTTGGTCGGATCACCCATCCAGGAGAACGCCACTTTCTATCCTGGGCTCAAGATTGTCGCAGGCTCCAACGGCCAGGTTTCGTACAGTTTCGGCTCAACGAGCGGGACAGTCCAGGCGGGCACCACGGTCACGGTCTTTGCGCCAGATGGAAGTGCAGTTGTCCTCAATGCCAGGCCATCCTCTATCTTCTACGCCTTCTCTGGATGGTCGCAAGGGACCGAAGGGACTGGCAGCACTACAAGCCTGACGTTGATGTCGCCCTCAACTGCCCAGGCGAGTTTCGCTCTTAACATTCCGTTACTGGCTGGAATTGTCGCAGTGATCCTTATGGTGGCCCTCGTTTTGGCGTTCGCCTTGCGTTCTCGTCGCCGAACCATGTCTTGGGACCAGGTCCCAGTTCCCAAAGGAGCTTCGTCTTGAATTCGGACGACGACCTTGCCTACAGGAGGAGCGTGAGGAACATGTCCCTCGTCTTGGCTGCAATCGTGATCACTGTCTTTGCGGCCATATTCGTGCCCCCCTACGTCTATCCCGTGCACATCGTATTCCAATCCTCGGTGTCCAGCGATTCGCCCTTCGGGTTCACAGTTCACCTTCGAATCAACGCCACCTCGGTCTCCCAAGCAAAGGCCATCATGCTTACTGGCTGGGTCAACAGCACTTCTTCCTCGATCGAGAACGTCACGGCAGCCAATTCCTGGGGCATCCCGCAGGGGAGGCTATGGGGAAGAATTTGCACCACCGGCTGGCCAATCGGGCTCGGGGTGATGAGGGGACACTACACCCAGGACAACTATACTTTGGGTACAGTAATTCCTGTCCCCCAGCCCCTGGCATCTTGCCCCGTACAATCTTCCTCGCCTCGGTATTTCCTTTTCGAGGCACATTCATCAAATGCCCTGGTGACGATAGGAGGAAACACCGTGACCTGGCGGGTCCAGACTGAATTCTCGTTCAGAGGATTCCAAAGTTCTACTCAGCAGTCCGGTGTCTACACAGCGGTGATTGCTGACGAGTGGGGGGACGTGCTGACGACTAACTTTCTCGTGACCTAGCGACCTCCTTAACTAATTGGACGTGACATCATGTCCTCGTTGAACGTCAGTCCATTGCTCATCCACAGGCTCTTCTACCCTCAGGTCCCGGCAGTACTCTCGACTCAGCATCGTGGAAGGGTGTCTGCGATGCCTGTGGTCTCCTATGCCACAGTTTCGGACTCGCCCCCACTCGTAGCTGTGGCATGCGACCCGAAGAGTTTCACCTACAAACTTGCCCTGAAGGCATCATCGTTTTCCCTGTGCATCTTGGACAGGGACCATGCAAACGCCATCGCCAAGTTGGCAACAACGAGCGGGTCAAAGGTGAAGGACAAACTTCTGGACGCCGGATTGAAGCACCACCCCGGGTCGAAGCTCAAGGTCCCGGTAATCAGAGGGGCAGACGCAACTCTGGAGTGTGCGCTAAGGGACCAGATGACGC
>DATDGE010000147.1:0-2864 GCA_036522255.1 Nitrososphaerales archaeon
ACGAAGAATCAAGCTCGGCGGTCACGGGGGCGATTTTGTGAACGCCTGAAAGTTCGGCGATGCGGTCGCGTGGGAGATGGTCGACGCGCAGAACGGAGACCCTCTCCGTGGGGGCTTCGGCCCGCTGAAGCGACCTTCCCAGGACGCTGCATGCCTCGAGGACGGACAGCTTTCCGAAGGCGAGGACGAGGGCAACCTCGTCGGTCTGCAGCAAAGAGGAGGGGAGGATGAAAGGCATCTAACGATTCACTTTCAGAGAGGTCTACTCCAAATTGATATTATTAGGGTCATGTGTTTTTCTTTTGGTTTGCAATCGAACAGACGTGGATGAAAGTGATCTGCTGTCTAGGAGATGACCCAGCCATCAGGCCGTCCGCAAGGGAGCGCTGAGTTTGTGCCATTTTTTTGAAATCGCCGTTAGGACAAGCAAAACTGTGGGAAAGCGTCCCCTTCATTGCTAACCGTTAGCAGATTTGCCACGAGCCGCTAATCCCCTCAACCTCAGGGTCACGAAGAAGAAGATGAAGACGAAATACCACAGGTCAAACCTGAGGAGGCTGCCGAATGGATCTGGTGACCATAGGAAGGGCAGTGCTGATACCCAGAATATCGTCCCAGAGCCTATCTCGGCATACATCACCCGTGTGAACCTTGCGCGGTTGAAGCCAGCAGTGGGAGAGCTTCGTCTTTTCTCCTCTCTCAGGAGAAGATATGTCATGCCGGCAAGGATCAGCATCATGGCTCCCGCGTCAAGGGCGTAGAGTGAAGATGCGAAACCGAGGAAGGTCAGGGAGGCCTGGGTCTGGGTCTGGACAAGGAAAAGTTCGTAGAACAGGTATGGCGCAATTGACACGCAGAAGAGGAGGACGACGTTGAGGATGAAGGTTCCAGGTATCTCGAAGGGGAAGAAGGAAATAGTCCTGGTGTAACCTGACCAAATCCAGACGACAATCAGGAAGCTGAAGCCAAACTCTCCGATATCGATGACAAGGTCACTGGGAGTCTGCGCGGGTTTCGGAATCAGAACGATGGATCCGAGCGAAAGGGCGAGTCCGAAAACCAGGTTCGAGAAGTTTTCAATCATCGTCTTGGTCCTGTGAGCCGCTGTGCTTGGTTCGGACAATTGTGACAACTGCAATCATGAATGGATAATTAATATGCTCGAACCTTAGACAGATTCCCAGTCTTCAGGGGCAGAACGGACTCCCGTTTTTATCAAGCTTCCTCAGGGAGGCTCTAATCGCCGGCACTCAGATCTTGGGCTCCAAGTCTTAAACGGACTCTTCAATGGATGGGAATGCCTGAAGCTTAATTAGGGGTGCCCGTCGCGCGGCCTCTCAAAGGTGATGAGACGTGCACGGTAAGAACTACAGACAGTGGAAGGGTCAATTCTACAACAAGAAGTTCGCCCCTGGCGCGCCGAACCCCAAGGTGGCGCGATTTACCACGGGCAAGAGCAGACCCGATTACGATAACCTGTTCAGGCTGATTTCTGAAGGGAAGGTCCAGATCAGGCACAACGCGTTGGAAGCTGCTAGGGTTGCAGCGAGCAAGAAGGTCACTCTGATTGGCGAAGAGAACTTCTTCCTGAAGGTAGTTACCTATCCACATTTGGTACTTCGAGAGAACAAGATGATAGCAACCGCCGGCGCAGACAGGCTCCAGGAGGGAATGCGCAAGGCCTTCGGCAAGCCTATCGGGCTGGCGGCGAGGGTCGACATCGGGGACACAGTCCTCGAGCTGAGCCTGAAGGCAGAGAACTTCGAGAAGGGGAAGGAGGCCATGAAGGCTGCATCGACCAAGCTCCCCATGAAGACGCACTTGGAAATAGTAAAACTGGAGAAACCGGTGGCGGCACCAGCCCAACCCGAATCAATACCATCCTAGAGGATAGCTGAGGTATCCAGGGGTTAATCCAATGACTATCAAAATCGACGAAGCCGAGGTCTTCGCCTTGATCGAAGCGAAGCGACCTTCAGTGGTGCTCGTGAACGCTCCCGGAGGCCTCCTCAAGCAGACCAAGGATTTGATGGCGAAGGTGAAGGAGAAGTACGGAGTCACATGCATACTTTCAGGAGACAGCTGCTTCGGCATCTGCGACACCGTCGACGATGACGTAGAGAAACTTCAGGCTGACCTAGCTCTGCACATAGGCCACAACGCAGCGGTGCAAGACGTGGGAGACTTTACTCATCTGATTGACGCCGTCGACGATGTCAAATTCGACGGGGTCGCTGAAATTGCAGCGCGCACTCTTGCACCCTACAAGAGACTCGGGCTTGCGACCTTCAGCCAGCACCTGCACGAGCTTCAGCCGGTCAAAGAAAACCTGCAGGCAAAAGGTTTCGAGGTCTTGGTGGGGAAAGGGAACAACCTGATGCTTGAGGGGCAGGTATTCGGGTGCGACTTTTCGACTGCCTATCCCATCCGTGAACAGGTCGATGCGTTCGCGCTCCTCGGAGTGAGCGAGTTCCATGCAGTTGGTTTGGCGCTGGCGACGGGGAAGCCTACGTTCATGCTAGACCCGTACATGAACGAGGTGACTGACATGAAGGAGGCGGCCGACGAGAGGTGGAAGAGGTCGGTGCTCGGGGTCTACAAGGCCCTCGATGCCCGGACATTCGGCGTCATCACGGGGTTGAAGGAGGGCCAGAAGATGCTTGGCAGGAGCAGGTGGATAACGAAGAGGCTAGAAATGAACGGGAGGAAGGTGATCCAGCTGGCAATCAGAGACATCACTGCAGAGCGGCTCGCACCGCACAGAGAGATCGATGCGTTCATCCAGACGGCGTGTCCCAGGATATCGATAGATGGTTTCACCTTTGACAGGCCAGTCCTCTCGATCCCCCAGGCCGACGCTCTCG